>JAUXYG010000193.1 GCA_030694525.1 Legionella sp.
GGTGATCAAATACGACCGGAATCACTGATCAAATGCTCCGGAATCGGTGATCAAGTAACACCGGAACCACTGATCAAGTGTTTCCGGAATCTGCGATCAAATGCGGCCGGAATTGGTGATCATTTCGCTCCGGAATACACAGAATATTGCTTATCCCGGAGAAATCATAAGTGAGATGTAAAAAGTACTCACTTAAATGGTGCGATTAAATCTGTCAGCAATGATAAGGAATATCAGCATATCCCTGAGGAATCATAAATGAGATGAAAAAATGTATTCACTCACACGGTGCGATTATTTGTCATTGCGAGGAGCATCGCGACGAAGCAAACCAGTACGATCCAAGTCACGTTCACTTATCTTGTAACGACACATCCGATTAAATAATAATCAATGTCAAAATTTCATGAGGAACGCTAAAAAACAAACCAAGGTACTTAGGTTGCGTGGCGGGCAGCAATTGTAGTCAATTTGCTTCATGAATAGTTTAGAAGAAAATAGCAATAAACTGATTAAAACTAAATATATCCCGTTCAAAGTAAACGGGATATACAAAATATCTACTAAATCAGACCACTATAGATTTCAGTTTGCTAGGACAGGAATCTTAATCAAACAAATTTCTACCAATTTCCAAACGACATGGTTTCTACATCGTCATTTTTGAACATTTCGGCACTCTGATTACTCAATTGCTTTAAAAATTCATTTGGAATATTTATTTTATTAGCTTCAACCCAATTTCTTATATCAGTTAATTCCCATTTAAAAGGATTTAATATAATACCGTTTGCATGCCGTTGAACAATAAGCTCTGGTGGTAGATCAAAAGGTAAATGATCCTCATTAAGAACTAACATAATAACAAACCATTTAAGCGAATCAAATGAAGGGCGAAAATCACCGCTTTTATTATTTATTGCTAATAATTGAGTAAAATCCTCATTAAAAAATAAATTACCCGCAGTAATACAAGCTGCGTCTTTTTGAGTTCGCCCTGTCATTTGAAAATGAGCTGGGGAAGCAAACTGTTTGTTATGCTCTCTCGCAAACCTGGCTTGACCGTTTTCTGATAACAAGTAGCGAAAATAAGTATCATCCTTTTTACCAGCTTCGATGTTTTTTATTTTCTCGTTGAATAATTTTTTAACATCATTTATAGAATAAATATTAAAATTACGAGTAACAGATTTCCTTGTATTATCATTTGTGATACGACGTGGTTTCTCATTTGCAGCTATTTTAAAAGAGTCTGCCACCAATTGAAGAGAAATATTCTCTTTGTCTTCATAAAGTTCTTTTAAGGATTTTGATTTATAAGATTCAGTAAAGGTATCAGATGAAATATCAATAGTATCATTGAAATTTGACCCTGGAATGTTAAAAAAATTGGGTACGGGTCTAGGTAGAGGTTTAGGTAGGGCTCCAGCGTGCTCTTTCATTTTATCGACAGTCTCTTCAGCTGCTGTTAAATTAGAATCTTCTTCGATTTTATCCATAGATAACTTTCTAGCTGTTTTAAGACGTTTGTTTCGTCCATCATCATTTTGCAGCTCCTCTCCTTTCCTGGCACCCTTTTTACTAGGGCTATCTATTTCCATATCACCAAAAAGTAACCCTCTAGCTGTTTTAGGTTCATTATCGCTTTTAAGCGCCTGCTCCTTGCTGACATCTTTTTTAATAGGGCTATCTATATCCTGTTCACCAAAAAATAACCCTCTAGCTGTTTTAGGTTCATTGACTTTTTTAAACGCTTTAATTTTAGATTCTAATTTATTTTGCATGATAATTGTCTTCTTTTTGGTATAAATGAATTTAATTTGCGCATTATAACAGATAAGACACGGTAAATAAAGGCATTTTTTGTTCACCAGGATCTTAAAATGATCTCTTACGTTATTTTTAATACTTTTTGTAATTATATCTCATTGATATATATAAATATTTTACAATTGCAATAATTGTTACCCAATGGACATTCAATTATAATTTTAATTATAAATTCAACGAATTCCCTACCCTTTTTAAGAAAAGCAACCTAAACTTAAAGTCCACTGTTGCTAGAGAGCATAAGGGTTTCAGAAGTTTTTTCACCAGGATATCGCCACATTTTCAGAAGGTTCCACTAACTATAAAGGGATTATTATGACCAGAAAAATTATAAGCTTGACTTTGTGGATAGTGCTATTTCAAGCCATTGCTTTTGGTTTAGGTCAAATTACTCAATCGGGAATGGGAGCCTGGTATCAATCCCTTGAAAAATCCGCCTTAAATCCTCCCTCTATTGTGTTTCCAGTTGTCTGGACTATTTTATACATCATGATTGCCGCAGCAGGCTGGTGGCTATGGCAGCACCGTTATGAAAAACAAGCCCGAGCACCATTGTTTTTTTACGGTGTCCAGTTAATTATGAATTGGTCATGGACCCCCCTTTTCTTTTACTATCATTATATAGGCACAAGTTTTATATTAATTTTGCTTATCGCCCTCTTTACCCTAATGACCATTATTGCCTCCAAAATCCATTTCAGATTTACCAGCATCCTGTTAATTCCATATTTTGTATGGCTATTATTTGCAGCTTATTTAAATGGGATAATTTGGCTCTTAAACTAACACCTAATTTCTTATAAATCACATCATTGACGGTTAGATGGCTTTAAGCTATTGTTAAGCCTTTGTTTTTACGCCAGGATGCTATGTTCAAGTTATATAAAGAACTTATTGAAACAGTGAAGTCCAGACAAAAAGTTATGGTGGAAGAACTACATCAGTTATGTCATATAAATTCGGGTACAACCAATTTGCCTGGTTTATCCACGATGGCCTCTGCTCTTCATCTGGCTTATAAACCTATAGCTGATGAGATTGAATTAAAAAAACTGCAACCTGTACCCATTATTAATATGGCAGGTGAATCTACACTCCATACATGCGGTGATGCATTATTTATTCGTAAACGCCCTCACCTAAAACGCCGAATTTTATTGAGCGGTCATATGGATACTGTTTATTCTGAAGTCAGTTCCTTTCAAAAATTAACCTACATTGATGATAATTACGTCAATGGTCCTGGTGTTGCAGACATGAAAGGAGGCCTTCTTGTTATGCTTCACGCATTAAAAGCCTTTGAAGAATCTGATCTTGCGCATCAAATGGGCTGGGATGTACTCATCAATGCAGATGAAGAAATTGGTTCTCCAGCTTCTAGTGTTCTTTTTGATGAGATTGCTCCCAAATATGAGGCAGCCCTGGTCTATGAACCTGCGATGACACCAACAGGAACTTTTGCAAAAAACCGCAAAGGCAGTGGTAAGTTAACGGTTATAGCTACAGGAAAAGCCGCGCACGCGGGACGTGCTTTTGATGAAGGGCGTAATGCAATATGTCATCTGGCTCAAGCCATAACCTTAATACATGCCCTCAATGAAAAACGCGATGGGGTGACGATTAATGTAGGTAGAATAGCTGGTGGCGATGCTTTAAATGTAGTTCCTGATAAGGCAGTGGCGCAGCTTGATATTCGTATCAGTTCTCCTGAAGATGAATTTTGGGTCAGAGAAAAACTGGATGAGATTTTCGAAAGTTTGAAACGTGATGAATATAATTTACATCTTGAAGGTGGATTTGGTCGCCCGGTAAAACGGGTTTGTTCGGGAACCGAACGGCTTTTTAACCGAGTGAAACTTATTGGGGCTGAATTAGGTCTGGCCATTGACTGGAAAGACAGTGGAGGGTGTTGCGATGGTAATAATTTGGCGCACCATGGATTGGCAGTGTTAGATACCTTGGGAGTAAGAGGTGGGAATATTCACAGCTCTGAAGAATATATTTTACTGGATAGCCTGACGGAGCGTTCCTCCTTAAGTACTTTGTTACTTATTGATTTGGCCAGTGGTGGATTAGAGGATCTAAAACGATGATGCTCTTTCGCAGCGCAAAAAATACGGATTTGACAGCAATACATGAGCTCGCGGAACAATGCGGTATAGGAATGACTACCCTGCCTAAAGATAAAGCACTGTTAAAAACGCGTCTGCATTGGTCTACAGAATCTTACTCTAAAAAAATAACCAAACCTGCAAGCGAGTACTATTTTTTTGTTCTTGAAGATCAGACTAATAATAAAATAGTGGGTACTTCAGCGATTGAATCCAGAACCGGAAGCGAAACACCTTTTTACTCCTATAAAATATCAAAACGAACGAGAGTCTGTCATTCACTTGATATCCGAAGCGATTATGAGGTTTTAAGTCTGGTAAATGACAATCAGGACCGTACTGAAATCTGCACCTTATTTTTATCTCCAGAATATCGTAAGAACAATAATGGTCTATTGCTCTCTAAAGCACGTTTTTTATTCATGGCTCATTATCCCGAACGATTTGCCCCAATAGTTATTGCAGAAATGCGTGGCATATCAAACGCAAAGGGACAATCCCCTTTCTGGGATAATATCGGTTCCCATTTTTTCCACATGCCATTTGCAGAAGCGGATCGATTAACTCTGGCAACTAACAAGCAATTTATTGCAGACCTCATGCCGCGAAATCCGGTCTACATAAAACTATTAAGTGAACAAGCACAGGCAGTTATTGGGAAGCCACATGACTCTACCATTCCCGCGATGAATATATTGTTAAAAGAAGGATTTCGTTACAACAACTACATTGACATTTTTGATGGTGGCCCCACAATTGAAGCGCCATTAAGTGAAATCAAAACTGTTGAGTCAAGCCAGCTGATGGTGATTAATAATATTAGTGATGAAGTCAGTAGTAAAGAATTTCTACTGGCGAACACCCAAACAGACTTTCGTGCGACTATTAACTTTGCAGTGGTAAATTATCAGAAGAAAACCTGTATTATCAGTAAAAAAACCGCTCAATTACTAAAGGTCAAATGTGGTGATACCATTCGTGTAGCGCCAATGCGTTTATAACAAGTGCCTTTTAAGGAAAATGACGATGTCAAAAAATTCATCCCCAATACTTCAGGGTAAAGGACAATATATAAATGGTCAGTGGATGAAGGGCCAGGGGACAGTCCTTGAGTCTATTAATCCAGCTTACGGCACGCTCTTTTGGCAAGGTACCAATGCAACTCATGATGAGGTTCTGATGGCCAATGATGCAGCGAGACATGCATTAAAACATTGGTCCTCTTTAAATTTTACCGATCGCGCTAAATTCACCCAGGAATTTGCGCAAATAATTGACAAAAATCGCAATCATCTGGCGGAACTCATCTCGCAGGAAACAGGAAAGCCTTTATGGGAATCAAAAACTGAAGTAGCAGCGGTCATTGGTAAAATTAATTTATCGATTCAAGCATATCAGGAGCGAACGTTTCCAAAAATAACTCAAACACCAGACGCGAATGCCTGTTTACGTTTCAAACCTCAAGGAATTGTTGCAGTTTTAGGCGCTTTTAATTTTCCCGCACATTTAAGTAATGGTCATATCGTACCCGCTTTACTAGCCGGTAATACTGTATTGTATAAACCGAGTGAACAAACCCCTGCTGTCGCAGAATTTATTATACAGTGCTGGCATGATGCAGGAATACCACCGGGAGTAATTAACTGCCTGCAAGGCGATGTGACCGCAGGCAAACAAATTCTTGATCAGAATATTCAAGGGGTTTATTTCACTGGTAGTTATTCCACAGGATTAAAAATTCACCAGCAGTTTAGCGAACGTCCCGAAGTAATTTTAGCCCTGGAGATGGGTGGAAATAATCCCTTGGTAATTGATGAAATTACCAATCTCGATGCTGCTGTTTATCAAACAGTTCTTTCCACGTTAATCACATCTGGTCAGCGATGCACTTGCGCCAGAAGACTTATCATACCGGATTCAGGCCTCGGTGATGAATTTCTTAAACGATTCATTAAAGCGTGCACCCTGATAAAAATTGGGCCCTATGATTCAGAAATGGAACCCTTTATGGGCCCCGTTATCAGTCATATTCAGGCTCTTAAACATTTGCACGCCCAACAGCAATTAATTAACACCGGTGGAGAATCCCTTTTAATGATGAGCCTTCTGGAAAAATATACCGGATTTCTATCTCCCGGGATTATCGAAATGTCACTGGTGGCTAATCCTCCGGATGAAGAAATTTTTGCACCGTTCGTCCAAGTCTACCGTTATAACGATTTTGAACAAGCAATTACCCTCGCCAATCAAACCCGCTATGGCTTAGCTGCAGGACTATTAAGTGACAGTGAAACCCGCTATCAGCAATTTTATCAGGAGATCCGTGCCGGTTTAATTAACTGGAATAAACCCACGACCGGAGCTGCAAGCAGCTTACCTTTTGGTGGAATTGGTCTAAGCGGTAATCATCGGCCCAGTGCCTATTTTGCTGCAGATTATTGTGCATATCCTATTGCCAGTATGGAGCAATCAGAGTTAACTACTCCCGCCCAATTATTACCGGGTATCATTTTGGAGTAATTCATGAATACTTTTGAATTAAATATGGATGGGCTGGTTGGACCAACCCATCATTACGCCGGATTAGCAGCTGGAAATATAGCATCAACTACTAACGCCTTAAGTATTTCAAATCCCCAGGCCGCGGCCCGTCAAGGACTGGAAAAAATGCGCCTGTTATATAATATGGGAATAAAACAGGCCGTATTACCCCCTCACCAGAGACCTAACCTGACCCTTTTAAGACAACTGGGTTTTCAGGGAAATACTGAGAAACTGCTTTATAATGCGCATAAAAATGCTCCTGAATTACTGAGCGCCTGTTATTCTGCATCGAGTATGTGGACGGCAAATGCAGCAACGGTCTCTGCGAGTGCGGATACCCAAGACCAGAAAGTCCATTTTACTGCAGCTAATTTGATTAGTAATTTACATCGCCATCAGGAGGCTGATTTTTCTAAAACACTTTTAAAATATATATATTCTGATGAAGATTATTTTAGGCATCATGAAGTTTTGCCTCGATCCAGCATTACCGGTGACGAAGGTGCTGCGAATCATAATCGAATATGCAAAAGTCATAAGGACTCTGCAATCAATTTGTTTGTTTATGGCAAACAGGCTTTAAGCAGAGACAGTCAGGTTATAGAGCCAGTCAAATATCCTGCCCGACAAACCAAAGAGGCTTCAGAAGCGATTGCTCGCAGTCACCTGCTCCACTCTGAGCAAGTAATTTTTGCCTGTCAAAATCCGGCTGCGATTGATCAGGGCGTATTTCATAATGATGTTATTTCAGTAGCCAATGAGTCGGTATTTTTTACTCATGAAAACGCGTTCTACAATCAACGAGCAGTTTTGGATGATTTACGTAATAAGGCCCTTTTTCCTATAACTATTATAGAGTTAACCAAAGATCAATTAAGTATCACCGATGCTGTTTCGTCTTATTTGTTTAATTCACAATTAATAACCATGCCCAATCAAGAAATGGTATTAATTGCTCCTGCTGAGTGTCAAAATAATCCTCGAGTGAAACGATGTATTGATGATGTCCTTAGTGATATCACCAATCCCATTACCAAAGTCTTTTATCTCGACTTAAAACAGAGCATGAGAAATGGTGGTGGACCTGCCTGTCTGAGGTTACGTGTCCCTTTAACCGATAATGAGCTTCAAGCAATGCATCAGGGGATTTTAATTGATAATCAACTTCTTGATACTTTAGATGCGTGGGTGTTAAAACATTACCGAACCGAATTAAGTAGTGCTGATTTACCTGATCCAGAATTGATGTATAGTAGTTTTCGCGCACTGGATGAATTGACCCAGATTCTAAAACTGGGATCCATATACCCTTTTCAAAACTGATTGATCTTTATGTGGAAGACCAAACTGGGAAAATGTATTTATGTTTCTGAATCTGGGTATAAAGTGTTTCAAAATCCAGCCTATCGCTGGTTGACTCTAGGTAGTGCCGCGCTACAAAGTGTCCTTAACAGGTGGCAGCCGCATAAACCCATTCTTCGTTATCTGCCTGCTTTAAGTTTAATGGCGCGGCATAAGCCTGAAAATTGTTGTATTTTAGGACTTGGTGGAGGAGCAATTGCTCATCTACTCGCATTT
The DNA here is from genome assembly GCA_030694525.1 of Legionella sp. Classification (GTDB taxonomy): domain Bacteria; phylum Pseudomonadota; class Gammaproteobacteria; order Legionellales; family Legionellaceae; genus Legionella. Next base: position 8,064 of record JAUXYG010000193.1, read on the forward strand.
AAAACCCCCGAGCAGCAACTGACAATTATAGAAAACAGTCAGGAAGTAATTGATCTCGCCAAAAAATTCTTCTGGATTGATAAAATTGCTAATTTAACGATTATTAATCAAAATGCTGAATCTTTTGTTAAGGCAGAGGGTCCTTCATTTACTCATCTTATCGTGGATCTGTATAACGCCTCCAGTTTTCCTGCTGAGTGTAATACTGCTGACTTCTTTTTAAATTGTAAAAGGAAAATAGCCGATGGTGGTTTCTTTGCAGTAAACCTGGCTAATTTGATGGAGCAAGGCCCAATATTTCAATTAATAAAAAAATATTTTAAAAATACACTGGTACTCCCGGTAAAGCATACTGCCAATATGGTTATAATCGCCTCTGATCATTCTGAACCTGATGTCTTTATTAGTGAGTTAAATAAAACAGAAGAAATTAAAAAAATAATGCTTGTTGCTAACTGGGGAAATGTTGGCCAACTTGGGGGATAACCGCCCCTCATCCGCCCTACGGGCACCTTCTCCCCGTTACTCGGGGAGAAGGGAGTTCATGTGTTTCACCCTAATCACTTTTTGTAGATTGTGCTTCATTGATTTCAATAGGTAAGGTGCAATCAACTATGATAAACCCGACTCAATTACCTTCTATACATTTATTCTATAATATCCTATTATTCATTAAATCATTATTAGTATGCCTAGAATCCTAAATTTGAAACAACGCACACAATAAACACCCTTCTCCCACATGTGGGAGAAGGGCTGGGGATGAGGATACATTGAAATATTTTTCATAGTAATTTCTTATTTAAACAAGCAGGATGGAATATAACTTGTTAAAATAATTATCCACTACAAAAGCTCCCTTCTCCCACATGTGGGAGAAGGGCTGGGGATGAGGGTGGCCAATAGCAACTCCTCCATCCATTGAAGCATAGTTGGATTAGATGGCAAAAAGGTTAAGGTTGAACGTAATAAAAGTACTTAAATAAAATAAGATAAATAATGCAAATCAAACAAAATGCCCTTGCTCAATACTTGCAAAGAAAAATTGCTCCTGTGTTCATTCTTATTGGTCAGGACAACTATCTTCTTGAAGACTCTTTAAACAGTATAAAATCCAGAATAAAAAATACAGCAAATTATGAGGAAAAAATAATCACCATCCAATCCCCTGATGATTGGAATACAGTGGCTGAAGAGGCCAATAGCTATTCTTTATTTTCTGATACTGTTTTATTGAACATCTTTTTAGATAAAAAATCGATCGATGCTGCTGGGAAAAAAATACTGACTCAATATCTCAACTCCATTAACGACAAATGCTTTATAATACTTAGAGCACCCAATGTGCCAGCGCGACAACTGACCTGGTTAGCAAGTCATGATCAGGCACTACTCATTGTGACATACCCCCTAAACTCAGAGGCCATGAAAAACTGGATTGCAAGCAAACTAACCCAGAACTCATTAAAATTTGAACAAAACGTACCGGGTTTAATACATCATTATACTCAAGGAAACATGCTTGCCTGCGCACAGGTTATTGAAAAAATATCCCTAACTCATGAACCAAATACGCTTATTAATAGGCAACAAGCCCTGGAACATCTTTCAAATCAATGCGATCATTCCCTATTTGAATTAGCAGATGCCTGTCTCTTGGGACAAGCTGATAAAGCAATTCAAATAGTCCGCCACGCTGCTAATAATAAAACGGAAGCAATTCTGGTTTTATGGATGCTCACCCAGGAGATACGTAACCTACTCCAGTTATTTCATAAAATCCAACATCAAAACGATATAAAAAATGCATGCAATCAATTAAAAATTTGGCCTCAACGTATTTCTTTATATCAAGCCAGCATTAAAAAATTAAATCCAGCCATGTTACAGCAACTTCTACACTATTGTTACGCCATCGACGAGCGAATTAAATCCAATTTAAATACTCAAATATGGAATGCATTAGAGAAAGTTGCGCTGGCAATTAGCATAGGTCATTTTTCAGGAGATGTATGCGCAGTATAGCAATTTATGGCGGGACATTTGACCCCATTCATAATGGTCATATTCAAACCAGTATAACCATTCAAAATTATTTTAATTTCGATCATTATTATTTTCTTCCCTGCAAATCACCCGCAATAAAACCCCCTACTTCCGCGGATGGTAATGACCGAGTCAACATGCTCCAGTTAGGCCTAAAAGAGTTTCAAAAGTTCACCATTGATTTACGGGAAATAAACAGAGACGCTCCTTCTTACATGTCTGATACATTACAAAGTTTTAGAGAAGAATATAATACCTCGTCACTCACATTAATATTAGGATATGATGCATTTATATCACTACCTCAATGGCACGATTGGGAGAAAATAATCACTTTGGCTAATTTACTCGTAATGGAGCGAAGTCAGTACAGCAATAGCCCTCTTCCTGAATCGCTAAAAACCCTGCTTGAAGAACATCAAACCAATAATAAATCCGATCTAATCTCTAATAAATCAGGGAAAATCTATTTATTCAATGCGGGACACTATGACATATCCTCTACCCAGATACGCAATCTGTTAAAAAAAGGACACTCAGCTCAAAACGAAGTTCCAAAGACTGTATTAGAATACATTAAGAAGAAGGGATTGTATCAATAATATTTTCACTTTTATCGACAGTTTTTATCTGTTTAATAACTTCGGGCAAATGACCATAAACTAAGGCTACAACTGGGTCAAATCGAGAATAAAGAACGGATTCTTTAGCATACTCCTCGTAAGGTAAAGAAGTCATTTTTATTGCAACCATAATTAGAGCCACAATAAATACGCCACGCAAAAAACCAAAACCCATGCCCAATGTTCTATCGGTGCCACTTAAACCAGCACGTTTTAATATAAAACTCAATATGGCGTTAATAACCCCGCCAACAAATAAAGTGGCAAACAGTATAATTATAAACGCAACTGCCGTGCGTGCTGATTGCTCTTTAATATAGGTTTGTAACCAGGGATCCAGGTTTTGTGAATAATTGAATCCCAGCCATATTGCCAGAACCCAGACGCAAAGAGCGACTAATTCCTTCACAAAACCACGAAATAACCCAGTTAAAACTGAAAGACCAATTACCGAGATGATCCCAATATCTACCCATTGCAATTGCATAACTAGCTTACCCCGGTATTCACAACAAATCCATTAATCTGCATGGAGGAAGCTAATTGAGATTTAAGCTTTAATGCAATATCTTTTCGCGGGGAATGACCAACAAATACTTTATATACTGGTCCTTGCTTCCCAGCAACTTTCGTCAAATTAGCTTTATATCCCTTTCCTCGTAATTTATTTACCAATGTTTGGGCATTGTTTAGTTTGGAGAATGAGGCTAACTGAACGGCATAAATTTCTGATTTAGATGATGGCTTTTTTGGTTCTTTTACAGCCAACTTGGGTTGGGGAGTATTATGTTTTGCGATAATTGGAGTTTTGGATATCGCATGGGCAGCTGCCACATGAACTGTATTTTTTGCGGTATCGCGAGCGGCTTGATTCAATGCAAGTTTTACCGGAGCGTCCATGACCGTCGGTTGAGCCTGATGTGCAACTGTTGAAGGCTTACTGGACACCATATCTGATTTTATGGGCGCCGCTTTGGCGAGTTCAGGAAGTTGATTTTCAGCCGAGACTGCTGGAATTTCTACTTTCGCGACTTTGATTGTTTTAAACAATTCCCTTTCATCGTTCATAACCACATCAGGTGCTAATGGTTTTGGCGGTAATTTAACATTCACGCTAAAGTTATTTTCATGCGTTTGACTGGATTTTTTCATCACTGCAGGCGCAAATATTGCACCCAATGAAATAATAACGGCCAAACCAATTAAACGATGTTTCAGTTTCTCATCCATTACCAGTTTCATTGAATCTCCTTTGATCCAAGAGGTTATATTGGGTGGTCATTACCTCACCTACAGTATGAAATGACCCAAAAACAACAACTAAATCACCAGTATCCGCAGATTTTAATGCCTCTTTAAAGGCGAGTAGCGGGCTAGTATAACAAATTTCCACACAAATTTCTGCTTTTACAAATAGTGAGCTAAGTAATTCCACACTTGCGGCACGTTTATTATCTAATTGTGCAGGATACCACCGATCAACACAATGCTTTAACGGAAAAATTAAACCAAAAATATCTTTATCTTTTAAAGCTGAAAATACAGCGTGAATTTTACCCTTTATATTTAAGGATTTGATATATTCAGCCAGCAAACGAGCTGACTGCGGATTATGCGAAACATCAAATAAAAGATCAATTTTTCCCGGGATAAGTTGTAATCTTCCAGGAATAAATACGTCACGCATCGCTTGATTAATATGCTCAACGTTTACTGGCAACCGATAGGACATTAAAAAACTTGCCAAAATAGCTGCCGCAGCAGCTTTTAATTGAATTTGTGGTCGGGGAAGATGAGAAATGTGTATCTTTTTAAAACGAAACTCCCAAGCAACATCTTTATTGATCAGATTATAGTGGGTTCCAAATAAATAAGTAGGGCAATTTAACCGATGGGCTTTGTTCAAAACAGTAGAAGGTGGATTCAAATCAGCGTAAATTAAAGGCTTACCCTGTCTTAATATCCCCGCTTTCTCCTCGCCAATTTTTTCAAGCGTAGTACCCAGATAATCCTGGTGATCATAATCAATAGTCGTAATTACAGCCAGCTCAGCATCAATCAAATTAGTGGCATCGAGTCGCCCACCCAGTCCGACCTCTAAAATAACAATATCCAAGGGTTTTTGCTGAAAATACCACAAAGCAGCGAGGGTTGTCATTTCGAAATAAGTCAAAACGATTTCATCGCGAGCTTCGTCGATTAGTGTAAAGGCCTGACAGAGTTGGTTATCACTTATGGAATTTAAATTAATTTTTATACGATCATTAAACTGGATCAAATGAGGAGAAGTATAAACGCCTACATTATACCCTGCGGAATAATAGATTTGCTCCAGTGCAGCAACAGTTGATCCCTTACCATTAGTTCCTGCAACCGTAATTACCGGGTAGGAAGGGTTTAGTAGGTTTAACTTTTGCGCAACGGCTTTTATTCGAGTTAAACCAAGCTGTATCTCCTGAACAGGTCTGTGTTCAAGATAATACAGCCATTGATTTAAATCCCAATCATTCAATAGTTTGGACAAATAGGGTCTCCGAGCCTCGGTGGGTTAATTTGGAAATTAACTCAGAAACCGTTGCACGCAAATCTTTTCGCTCAACAATCATATCAATATGACCATGTTCGAGTAAAAACTCGCTACGCTGAAATCCTTCCGGGAGAGTTTGTCTTACTGTTTGCTCAATAACTCTTGGACCTGCAAAGCCAATTAACGCATCCGGCTCGGCTAAAATGATATCTCCAAGGCTGGCAAAACTGGCAGAAACACCGCCCATGGTAGGATCTGTCAAGACTACAATAAAAGGTAATCCGGTTTCTGAGAATTTAGCTAAGGCTGCAGAAGTTTTCGCCATTTGCATTAAAGAAAATAATCCCTCCTGCATACGCGCTCCACCACTTGCGGTAAAACACACATAAGCGCAGTGATGTTCCGTCGCCGCAGTAACAGCGCGAACAAATTTCTCACCTACCGTAGCTCCCATAGAGCCGCCCATAAAGCCAAATTCAAAGGCACTCACAACCACAGGTTGTTGATTTAATGTACCTTTTACTATAATCAGAGCTTCTTTCTCACCGGTGGCTTTTTGAGCTTGTGAAATCCTATCTTTATATTTTTTAGAATCTCTGAATTTAAGCCGATCAATAGGTTCGAGGGATGCTGCAATCTCCTCTTGTCCTGGCTCATCCAGAAATTGGCCAATCCGAACGCGAGCAGAAACCCGATGATGAAAATTGCACGAAGGACAAACCATTAAATTTTTGGCAAGTTCAGTACTGTAAAGAACTTCATTACAACCCGTACATTTAACCCATAATCCTTCAGGAACTCCCTTTTTTTGGGATGTTTCTGTTCTTATTCTAGATGGTAGTAGTTTTTTAAACCAGCTCATAAATTAGAACCTATATTAATTATTAGTTATGAATGCCGAATTGTTTCCGGCAAATAAATAACCCAGTGTAATTACAACCTATCATTATACACTGAAAATTCCTATTCCTGAATAAATCTGGAAATAACAATGAAGTTGGGTCGTGCCGATCTTTAAAAAATTATAAATTTAATTTTTTCTGTACTCTACTATACTTATAGATATGTAAATTTAATCTACATATCTAATTTAATTATTTCTGCGATTGCACCTTTGATAATATGAATCTCAATTGATAAATCAATGATTCATTATTTTAAGGATAAATTTTTACCCAAAATTGATTGCAATTTGGAGAACATTTTGTTTTTTAATTTTTTAAAAACTTAAATCGAAAGATCGATTTTTCATTATTATAATAAAAGGAATTATTATGCAAAGTCGCGCTTTTAACACCGTATTAGTTGATAGCTTAAATAAAAAAATAACTAAATCTTCCGTAAATAAAAAAAAACTGAAAGATGAGATTAATTATTACCTGGCTTTACCTAAGTCAATAAATAGCTTTTTTCCCGAATTATTGAATTATTCCCCTGATTACTCAATGTATACTATGGAGTATTATCCTAGTAAAAATCTGGCTGATTTGATGTTTAATTCAGGAATATCATTAAACGATGGTACCGATATTCTTACCAGATTATTAGTCATTGCCGACCAAATCCACAGCATTAAACCGGAACCAAGTCTTGAACTCTCAATTTCATCATTCTATATCAAAAAAACTATTGAACGTTTGAGCTTAATGCAAAATAATTCCGGTTTTTCTGAATTGGCTCGAACTTCGTGTCTCTCAATTAATGGCACTATTTATCGTAATTTTAATACCCTAAAATCAGATTTTATCGAGTTAATTGAAGATTATTCAAAAGATTGCACTTTGACGGGCATGCATGGGGATTTTTGCTTTAGTAACATATTATACTCACCGAATAGCAAAATGATTAAACTGATTGACCCTCGTGGTTCTTTCGGTTTAAGTGGAATCTATGGAGACAAGCATTATGATTTTGCTAAAATAATGCACTGTTTACATGGTAAATATGATTATCTGGTAAATGACATATTTTATCTGGAAGAAACTGAGCCTTTGACTTATAAATTTGACATGCCAAGAAATCTTTTACTTAATGGACTTCACGATTTCTATGTAGATCAGCTGATTAAAAAAGGGCTAAATCTTGATTATATTTACCTCATCGAGGCATCGTTATTTCTTAGCATGGTTCCCCTCCATTATGAAAATAAAATGAGACAGAAAGCATTATATTTGAATGGGTTGATTATTTTAAATCAAGTTATAAATGGGCATTATCGTAATTAGATACGTCGAGCATAAAAATTGGAACTTTACCTTTACATCCCTGGCAGAAAAATATAATACTAATTTAAATTTATATTTATCAACTCTGATTCGGGGATAGGAATTATGCGGATTTGTATTGATATTGACGGTACAATTTGTAACATACGTGAGCCTCACGAAGCATATTGCGATGTACGGCCACTTGAAGGCGCTGCAGAAAAAATCAAACAATTTAAAGATAAAGGGCATTATATAATTTTATGCACCGCACGCCATATGAAAACATGCGAGTCTAATGTAGGGATGGTAATTGCCAGACAAGGGTTAACCCTTTTGGAATGGTTAAAAAAGCATGATTTTGTTTATGATGAAATCTGGTTTGGTAAACCCTATGCTCATGTTTATATCGATGATCGTGCTTTGAAATTTGAAGGATTATGGTCAGATGTTCAGGAAAGTAACCTAAATGAATATTTATAAGGATGAGGATGAACCTTATTATACCAATGGCAGGACTTGGAACCCGATTCAGCCAGTCTGGCTTCACTCTCCCTAAGCCATTAATTATGGTGGATGATAAACCCATGTATCGCTATGCTGTTGATAGCATGCCGATACATCTTGCAAGTAAATTAATTTTTATTATGAGAACCAATGAATTTACGGATGCGATCAAATCAGATATTGAGAAACATTACAATCACTTGGCGAATTGTTTCATTGTAGAACTTGATTATGAAACAGAAGGACAGGCAGAAACCGTGTTAAAAAGTGCCTCCCTGCTTAACTTGGACCAACCTGCCCTTATTCATAATTGCGACACCTATATAAAGCCCTTATTTGACTGGAATAGTTTGATTGAATCACCAATTGACGGAGCTGTAGTATTATTTCCTTCTAAAGAGCAAAGGTGGAGTTATGCGAAACTTGGTGATAACAATACGCGAGTCACAGAATTTAAAGAAAAACAGGTGATATCGTCACATGCTTCCACCGGAACCTATTTTTTTAATAATACAAAAAAACTGCTAGACAATATTAAATGGATAATGACAAAAAATTTACGTGAAAATAATGAGTTTTATTTATCCACAATTTATCAGAAAATGTTAAACGAACACGAATTGATAATTCCCTTATGGACAAAAGAAATGCTATGTTTTGGTACGCCAGAGGATCTGGTAAATTCCTTAAACTATCTTTTAAAAAAGCGAAACAAGAATGATAGATGATAAGGACATATCTATTGTAGTCCAGGGACCAGTTATAAAAAAATCAGCCTTTGATATTACTGAAGAAACCACCAAACTTGCTTGCCTAAGGTTAAAACAATTATTCCCGCACGCTGAAATAATCTTATCTACCTGGATAGGTGAGAAAGTGCAAGGCATTCCTTATGATCAGGTTCTTTTTAATCAGGATCCAGGTGCAACCTGGTTTAATTATGAAGATTATAACTTATTAAATAATTGTAATCGTTTAATTGTTTCCACTTTAGCAGGTATAAAAGCTGCTACGCGTAAATATGTTTTTAAAGTGCGTTCCGATTTATTTCTGGTATCAAAAAATTTTTTATCCTACTTTGATGCATTTCCTCTTTTTAACAATGAGTATAAATTTGTTACTAATCGTATTATAGCATTTAGTCTTTACAGTACCACCGGCCATAAAACGTGTTTATTTACCATGAACAGACCATTTCACATCAGTGATTGGGCCTATTTCGGATATAAGGAAGATTTACTCGATTTATTTGATATTCCATTAACCGAAGAACCTGAATTTTCTCAATGGTTTTTACACCGCTGCAAAGATTTTTTTGATATAGAACCCAATCGATTATGGAAAATGCCTCCTGAACAATATGTTACTTTGTCTTTCTTACAAAAACATTGTGATGTGCGATTAAAGCATACAGCGGATATTAGTGATAACAATATGGAGCGTTCAGCTCGTTTATTAGTAAATAATTTTCTTGTTCTTGATCAGACCCAATTCTCTTTAATCTCCATGAAATATTTGAATTTTCAACTCTTATTTGACTCATATTTGTCTCATACTGCCATTTTTTACAGCACTTTTTTACAAAATTATTGTCACTACATGCCCGTTTCTAAAGCTCTTTTATTTAAGTATCAAATTATTGTTTTCTGGCGGAAGTTAATTTATCGGATGTTAAATATTCCTTTAAGGTTAATTAATGGTAAATCAAGAAGAATTAGCCGATTAGTCAGTTATTTTATTAAACAAAGCCAGATTGAAACCAAACAATCTAAGTTAATTAAAAATGCTGAGTGAATATCTCTCTTCTTTCGAGTTATCTACTATAATTAAGAGTACAGTGAACGGTTCACTGGGCAATTAATGGATTCATGGATGACCCATATGATTTATATGACTCCATTGGGTGATAAATAAAGCCAGATTGCGCCTATTAATTACTTTAAGGAGCAGCAATGAATGAGTTTGATAAAACGTCAAATAAAGCAGATGAGCTTTATAAACAAGGTAAATTGAAAGCCACCGAAGCTTATAATGACTTACATGCAAGCACTGAATCATTAATTTCACATGCTAAAGATAAAGCAAATGAAGTTTATGAGGGAAGTAAAGATAAAATTAATGAACTACAAAAAAGTGTGCATGAACACTCGGATGAATTAGTCCGAACCATCAGACAGAAACCTTTAAAATCTGTTCTGATTGCTGGTGGAATTGGATTTTTAATATCCTTACTCGTAAGAAAATAATATATTTCAAGCATTTTCACAGCAGGTCTTTACTTAAGACCTGCTCCATATATTCTTTACATAATATTATCTTTTTTATAACAGTTCACTTGAAATATATAAACGCAATCAAGGAGCGATAATGAAAGCTATTTGTTGGCATGGAAAAAAAGATGTCCAGGTTAACCACGTTCCAGATCCGCGAATTATAAATAAGCATGATGCGATTATACGTGTGACTGCAAGCGCAATATGTGGATCAGATATTCATCTTTATAATAATTTAATGCCTACTATGGAATCTGGAGATATACTTGGTCATGAGTTTATGGGCGAAGTTGTAGAACTTGGCTCTGAAAATAAGAAACTAAAACTTGGTGATAAAGTAGTGGTTCCCTTTACCATTTCCTGTGGTAAGTGTATGTTTTGTAAAAACAAATTATTTTCTTTATGTGACAGTTCCAATCCTAATGCCGAAATGGCAATTCAACAGCTAGGCCACTCCCCTGCCGGATTATTTGGCTATTCTCATATGTTAGGCGGTTTTTCTGGAGGACAGGCAGAGTATGTTCGGGTACCTTTTGCAGATATAGGTCCCATAGTTGTTCCCAATGAAATTCCTGATGAAAAGGTTTTATTCTTAAGTGATATTTTTCCTACGGGATATATGGCCGCAGAAAATTGTAACATACAAAAAGGCGATACTGTCGCTGTTTGGGGGTGTGGCCCTGTCGGTCAATTTGCCATTCAAAGCGCCTGGATGTTAGGTGCAGGCCGAGTAATTGCTATTGATTGCATTCCTGAACGGCTTAAATTAGCTGAACGATTAGGTTCTGCAGAAACAATCAATTTTAAAGAAGAAAATGTTTATGATGCGTTAATGGCCATGACGAAAGGAAAAGGCCCTGAAGCCTGTATTGATGCGGTAGGTTGCGAAGCTCATGTTGGACCTTCACTTGATTCAATTGTAGATCGGGTGAAACAAGCAACTTTTCTGACCACCGACAGAGCACATGTACTAAGGGAAGCCATTCAATGTTGTGCCAAAGGTGGAACCGTCTCTATACCCGGTGTTTATATAAGTCATTTAGACAATATTCCATTAGGTGCCGCTATGAATAAAGGGCTAACTTTTAAAATGGGACAAACCCATGTTCCCCGTTACCTTGAATTATTACTAGAAAAAATTACGGATGGATTAATTGATCCCTCTAAAATCATCACTCATCGAATAAAAATAGACGAAGCACCAGATGCATACAAGACTTTTGCTGAACGCGAGCATGAATGCATCAAAGTGGTTATGAAACCCTAATTTAAGGAGAGCCTATCGTGGATATTTATGATTATTTAAAAATGGATCATGATAAAGTAGCCCGTTTATTTAAACAGTTTAACAAAACTGAAATCAATGTGCGCAAACAACAAATAATGGAATGGATAGCACAAGAGCTTTTAGTCCATGCAAAATCCGAACAAGATACGTTTTACAAGGCATTACTAAGTCATTCCCTGAGTAAAGAGGACGCATTACATGGTAAAAAAGAACACAAGGAAATTGTAGATCAAATCCATTCAATAATGAACTCAAAAGATCATGGAGCATCCTGGGTTAAGAAAGTCGAAAAACTTCAGGAAATCGTGGAGCATCATGTGAAAGAAGAAGAGCATGCACTATTTAAAGAGGCTAAAAAAGTATTATCTGAAGAGGAGGCTTATGTTTTAAAAGAGCATATGCATTATCTTAAACAGGATTTGCTAAAAACTCAAAAGCCAAAATAATCCCTCTCATCCACATGATTTATGATTTATGATTTAAAGTTTTTTAAACAATAAATTATGAAGGGTTTCTGAGTAGATATATTTCTTATCACGAATATAACTTCTTTTTCTAATGGGTAAGCATAATCACTATATCATGTAATCGCCAATGATGCTTTTTAATTTTAGAGTGCAAGGTTTGAACCTGACTCAAGGTACCATTATTTTTTTTAGGCTTAATTATTACATCGCCAAAAAAAACATGTCCCTCATCCCTAAACCGAATGGTTGCCGATTTAACCCAGGCTTCATCGCTTACTAAACGATATACTTCATTAATTAATGGGTCGGTTTTATTGTTTTGAAGAGATTTAGGTACTTCATTAAGTAAATCAAGAACAGACTGTTTTAAATGAGTATATCCATCCTTAATAATGTCTACAGAAATAAGAATTCCAACTGCAGCATCGGCCCACCAAAATCCCAAACCTATTCCTATAATCCCTAACACGCTGGCAAATCCACTCATCCAACTTGCCTTATTCATTTTAGAATCCGCTAATAAAATTTTATCGTATAAAGAGTATGCAAGAGGAACTTTAACCTTACCTAAAATAGTTGAAGGGATACTTGACCAGAGTAATGCAATAATCATTAAATAGCCAAACCATATAGGGTGGCCAAAAATTGATATAACTGGAATATTAGGCCTTTCTTGTTTATAAAGAACAAAACTCCCATCGATAAGAAGATAGATACCCAGAATAAATAAAGCCAAAGAACTTGCTAAATAAGCAGCGCTGGTTATTCGATGAAAACCGTAGGGGAAATTCTTATTCGGTTTAAATAGGACTATTTTACTGGATATTAAAAATGATGCAGGAGGAATAATACTTAGTAAATCTTCTAACCAAACAGTTTTCATTGTTTGTGAGTTAGACATTACTAGAAAAGAGAAAATTGTTGCTGAAATAACATAAATCAGGGAAATCCATTCGTATTTAATGGCTTTAGCAAAAACAGGAACCAAATGCTCCGGAAATTCAAGAGATTGAGCCACATGATGCATTAAATTTATTCCGGATCGATTAGTTATTAATAACAATACCTAAGAAAAAAGAAGTAAGCAAATATAACCTCTAAAGTCAAATCAATGTAACTTGCTAATTCTAATCATAAATTTCACCCATGTAAAAAAATAAATTAAACCAAAGCCTAAAGTTTTTCTCATATTTTCCGATAACAGGAATGGGTACGGTAAGTTCATTTAATAATAAAGAATTTACCAAATATAAAGATCCCAAACCAGGGATTTAGGTCTGAGGAGACTATAATTATGGCTCAAGTAATTAATACTAATGTGGCGTCACTCACAGCCCAACGGAATTTAGGGGTATCGGGTAATGCAATGTCTTTGTCCATTCAAAGATTATCTTCTGGCTTAAGAATTAACAGTGCCAAAGATGATGCGGCAGGTCTTTCAATTTCTCAAAGGATGACTGCACAGATTCGCGGTATGAATCAGGCCGTTCGTAACGCTAACGACGGTATTTCACTAGCACAGGTTGCTGAAGGTGCGATGCAGGAATCAACCAATATTTTGCAACGTATGCGAGAGTTATCTCTTCAATCTGCAAACTCAACTAACAACTCCAGTGACCGCCAATCCATTCAATCAGAGGTTACTCAGCTTAAAAGTGAATTGGACCGGATTGCTTTAAACACTCAGTTCAATGGACAAAGAATTTTGGACGGCTCATTTTCAAACGCAAGCTTCCAGGTTGGTGCCAACTCTAATCAAACGATCAACTTCTCCATTGGTAGCGTTAAATCGACTTCTATCGGTGGAATTGCGACAGCTACAGGTACTGAAGTGTCAGCAGCAGCCTCTACTGATATCACCGTATCTCTGGGCGGAGGTCCTGCTACAACTATTAATTCATCAGCAGGTTTTGCAGGTTCTGCAAATGGTCAGGACGGCACTTCTGCCTACGCTAAAGCAGCTGCATTAAACGATGCCGGTGTGTCTGGCTTTTCAGTAACAGCATCTACAGCAGGTACACAAACTGTTGGAGCAATTGGTGGTACTGCAGCAGATACTTATGATTTAACTATCAACGGTGTTGCAGTTTTCACCGGTGAAGATGTGGCCACTGCAATGAGCAACTCTACTCTGCGAGACGCTATTAACGGTGTGAGCAGCCAAACTGGGGTTATTGCAAGCTTAAATGGCGGGGACTTGACTTTGACTGCCGCTGATGGCCGTAACATCACTGTAACTGAAGGCGGAACAGGCTTTACTGCAGGTACTGACGGTATCACTGTTACTGGTGGTGATTTTGATGGTGCGTTACGGGGTCAATTAACAGTTAATGCTCCAGATACTATAAACCTGGGTGGAACTGTAGCTACTCTTGGTTTAAACGCTGCCATAGCAAAAGATGCAATAGGTATTGACTCGTTAGACGTAAGTACTGTAGCCGGTGCTCAAGTAGCCATAATGAGAATTGACGCAGCCCTTGGTACAGTTAACTCTAATCGAGCCGATATGGGGGCATTGCAAAATCGATTTGACTCGACTATTGCTAACCTGCAAAACGTATCAGATAACTTATCAGCAGCTCGAAGCCGTATTCAAGATGCTGACTATGCCTCTGAAATGGCTAATTTGACGAAAAATCAAATTTTGCAACAAGCCGGTACTGCCATGCTCGCTCAAGCGAACAGCATGCCACAATCTGTACTTTCTTTATTAGGTCGTTAACCCTTAGCGTTAATTCAGGTGCCGCTTTAATGCAGCACCTGAATCTTATTTATACCCCTGCCGTGAATCGGGTGTAAAAGGAGTTAGAAATGAATATTGAATCAATACCATCAGTAACAAAAAGTACCCAAACTGACTCTGCAAAGCCAACAGAGGAAGTGAGTAAGGCAGACACAGTCCGGAATAGTTCCAATTCTGCTTTAGATTCAGAAGCAAAACAGGCTCTGGACAGAGCAACAGGTTTGCTTCAAACCATAATTTCAGAAAAGATTTCGGATAAAGTAATACGAAAAATGCCGTCTGATGAATATTTGAATTTATTAAGTTTGCTTGATGAAATAATTAGTGGTTCTATAGACAAGCACGTTTAATAAATAAACTTAATTATCATATATTTATTTCAAAGGAACGCTATGAGTCTATCAACTCCGGGAATTGGGTCAGGCCTTGATATCAAGGCAATGGTTGACGCTTATGTTAAAGCGGAGATCACTCCTCTGCAAACACGACATGATAATAAACTTTCCAGTGTTAATACGGAGTTATCAGCTATTGGACAATTAAAAAGTGTACTTTCCAATCTGCAAACATCACTTGCCAATTTATCAGATATCAATAAATTTTATAATATGAAATATTCCGTCAGTGATGGTGATTACTTTACCGCAACTGTAACGCCAGAAGCGAATAAAGGAACCTATCAGGTCGAAGTACAAAAATTAGCACAGCAACAAAGTCTAGCCAGTTCCTACCTGAACACAGCAAGTATAGGAAGTGGTACTGTAACCATTAATTTTGGAAGCTATAATAACGATAAGACAGTTTTTACCATTAACGGGGATGCAACTCCTGTAAGTATTAACATCGCTCCAGGCAGCGATAGTTTGGTCAGTGTTAGAGATGCTATCAATAACTCTGAATCAGGGATCACAGCAAGTATTATTCAGGATAACCAAGGTTCTCGCTTGACGATTACCTCTGCTAAAACCGGTGAAAACTATGCCATGCAAATCAGCGGAAGTCTTACCGTTTTAAATTACGATCCAACCATTGGCAGTAATGCCTTGACCGAAACCATTGCAGCTCAAAATAGTGTGATTAAAGTAAATGGCTTAACCCTAAATCAAAGCACCAATCAATTAAAAGATGCAATTTCAGGAATAACCTTAAATTTAAAAAAAGCGGAACTGGGTAAAACAATAACTTTAAATGTAGACGATAACAAAGATCAACTCACCGGAATGATTAATGATTTTATTAAAAAATACAATGACAGCACCACATTATTAACTAATTTGACCGGATATAACTCGTCCACCAAACAAAGTGGTTTGTTTCAGGGTGATCCCCAATTTAGAAATTTAAAACTAAATCTCAATAAATGGGCAACATCCCCTCTAACCCATAGTAACGGAGCAATCCAATCGTTGGCAGATATGGGAATCACGACCAATAAGCAGGGACTTCTTGAGTTAAAGATGGAAAAATACAACAAAGTCCTTGAAAGCAACTATGGTGAAATAGGTTCATTCTTTGCTAAAACCGCAACCGCCAGCGACAGTAATATTCGAATCAAATCGGTTGGTACTGAAGTAAAATCAGGTACTTATAACATAGATCTTACTGAATTTACTCCCGGTGTGAGTATGCAAGGGACAATTGGTTCATTACCTGCTACATCCTCAGACGGTATCACATTAAAAGGCAGTGGAGATTTAAAAGACTTATCTGTTGATGTACTTTCCGGCAGTGTGGGGGCTAGAGGCTCTGTTGTCGTCAAGGATGGACTTGCGGTACTAATGAACGGATTTCTAAATACCTATATGGGTACAACTGGTGACTTAAGTCAGCGTGCTGATCAATTAAATAAGCAAATAACGCAGTTAGATAAGGCGCAAAAACAAATTGATACCCGAAGTGCAAGTATTGAAAGTCGATATTTTAAACAATTTAATGCATTAGACCTTTTATTATCAAAACTACAGGCGACCAGTTCTTCGTTAACACAGCAACTGGCTAATTTACCGCAATTAAAACTAAAATAACTGGAACCACTATGAATAATCCATACTTGCAAGTGTCTAATCAATATAAATCGATTGAACTACAAACACGTATTGATACTGCCTCTCCTCATGAGCTTATAGAGCTACTCCTGCAAGGGGCGCGTTCACATATAGCAACAGCACAGGGAAACATTCAAAGAAACCAGATTAAGGAAAAAGGCGAACATATTGGAAAAGCTTTGAGTATTATTGAAGGGTTGAAAACCAGTTTAAATCATGAGCAAGGCGGGGAAATTGCAACTAATTTATTAAGCTTATATGAATACATTCAAAACATTTTATTAAAAGCCAATCTCAATAATAATGAAGATCTTTTAGCTCAGTCCAACTTATTATTAGCTGAAATTCATCACGCATGGCAGTTAATCAATTCAAATGCCGAGCAGAATAAAACTGAATAAAATCCTCTCGCAAGAGGCAATCCTGAGTCCTTAGCTTAAAAAATAAAAATTAAACTCATATTGTGCGCAAACGCGCGCACAATAAAAAATGAGCATTTATCCCCAAACGCCCCATTTAAATGTAAAGCTTTTCCTCACTATGCCGCTAATAAGATTACAATGACAAATCGGAGTCATTATGAGGAAACTACTAATTATAATAACCTCATACCTAATGGTTACATCATCATATACCTTTGCCCAATCTCGTTATGGAGAAACCTTATGTAACTCTCCTGATTATTTCTGCATGAAAATTAAAAATGGGGAAAGCTGGGATAATCTTTTTCCAAACGTAGAAGAACGGGATATAGTGAAACGAATAAATCGAATGAACATTCGTCTCCGCTCGGGTATGGTCATTGCTGTGCCGAAAAATATTGAGCGATTAACTATATATGACGTATCCCCTTTCCCACGATATATTGAACCTGAAGGTGAAAAAACAATATATATCAGTCAAAAAAAATTAGCCTGGGGTGCCTATGATGAAGACGGTGAATTATTGTGGTGGGGTCCTGTTTCTTCTGGAGTTGGTAAATGCAATGTTGCTGGGGGTTGCGGCACCCCAACGGGATCGTTCCGTGTCATTCGTAAACAGGATATTGATTGTGTTTCGACAGTCTTCCCAAGACGATCTAATGGTGAAAGTGGCGGTGCCTTAATGCCTTATTGCATGCATTTTTTCAGAGGATTTGCGTTACATGGCAGTTATGAAGTTCCTGGATATCGGGCAAGCCATGGTTGTGTCAGAATGTTCATTGAAGATGCTCGATGGCTTAATGAGGAGTTTATTGATCTTCCAGGCGGTGGTATGAGGGGAACACGTGTTGTTCTTGATGCTCCCGATGATCCGCATGAGCAGTAACAAAAAGTAACTAATCTCATAAGTATAGTAATCCGCTGCGGGTTTCAGTTGCCCGCAGACCAAAGTTTGAAATTAAATGCGATAAAATCATATAAAATACTCCCTAAATAGACAAATATTAGACAAACTGATACTATTTCATTGGTGAAAAATCTATATTTGTATGGTAACGTATCGATTACGTGAGTGAATAAAAAGAATACACTTACGCTATCCTCTTGTTTTTAAGCAGGATCTAATACTTACCGCTTGTTTTTGCTCAAAAATTCTCGCAAAATCAGCCCGTATCAGGTAAATCTGGAGATTTTTAAAAATAATGACCCATTATAATGTTCAACCCGATTCCCTGCCAAAAACAGGAATAAGATTTGTTATGCCTTGGATAGTCTGGGGTTTAGCCTGTATTTTCTATTTTTATGAATGCCTCCTTCAGGTTTCGCCAAGTGTGATGAGTAATGAACTCATGCAGGATTTCTCTGTCACCAGTCAAACTCTGGGTGTATTGTCAGGAATTTACTTCTACTCCTATGCTGCAATGCAGTTACCCGGTGGCGTCCTGATGGATTATTTTGGTCCACGTAGATTATTAACTCTGGCTACATTAGTGTGTGCGGTAAGTACAATTGCCTTCGGTATGACCGATAGTTTCTTTATGGCCTGCTTTGCAAGACTAATGATAGGTTTTGGCTCAGCTTTTGCTGCAGTAGGAACAATGAAACTGGCAGCAAACTGGTTTCCTGCGCAACGCTTTGCCTTACTAACCGGATTAATGGTTACCATTGGAATGCTTGGCGCAATTGGTGGTGAAGCACCCCTGGCGTTATTGATCGAAAATTTTGGCTGGCGCCATAGCATGATCATCATGGGAACAGTCGGCTTGGTACTTGCAGTTTTGATGCTGTTAATTATTCGAGATACTCCTAAAGATTTTACACCGGTTACTCACCATCATGAGATCGAAGAAGAAGAAGACCTTCTCCCAAGTTTCTTAGCTTTAATAAAAAACAAACAACTCTGGCTGGTAGCTACCTATGGAGGCTTGATGTATATGGCAACTCCTGTGTTTTGTGGACTTTGGGGAGTTCCTTTCCTGATGAACAAAATGCTTATTGCCAAAACTACTGCTGCTAATTATATTTCTTTAGTATTTATTGGATGGGCCATTGCCAGTCCTTTATGGGGTATTTTTTCAAATCGAATTGGTTTACGTAAGCCACCAATGTATATAGGTTGTATTGGTGCTCTAATCAGCTCCACTCTTTTTATCTTTGCACCTATTGAATCTGCGTTATTAATGCAATTCCTGCTTTTCATCTTTGGTGTTTTTTCAGCAGGATTTCTACCCGCGTTCTCGGTAGCCAAAGAACTTTGTAATAAAAAATATGTAGCGACAGGATTAAGCTTTATGAACATGATGAATATGGTGGGTATCGCTCTCGTTCAACCGCTCATTGGATATATTCTGGATCAAATGTGGGCCGGTGAAATGAAGGGTACAGTGCGTCTCTATCCTTTGGAGGCCTATCATACCGCCCTTTCGATACTTCCCCTGGGAATGCTGGTTGCATTGCTTATTTTACCTAAAGTAAAAGAAACCTATTGCCAAAGTGTTCATAAATGAAATAATACCCCGTTTTTAAAGTTGAATTTATTATGTCAAAGAAATTATATATTAAAACAAATGGTTGTCAGATGAATGAATATGATTCATCCAAAATGGCAGAAGTATTATTCGCATCCCACGGGCTGGTTAAGACCGAAACCGTAGAAGATGCAGATGTCATTTTGATGAATACCTGTTCTATTCGAGAAAAAGCACAAGAGAAAGTATTCTCTCAGTTAGGTCAATGGCGGGAGTTTAAAGCCAAAAATCCGCATGTAATTATCGGTGTTGGTGGATGTGTAGCAAGCCAGGAAGGTGCTGATATTATCAAGCGCGCACCCTATGTGGATATCGTTTTTGGGCCGCAAACATTACACCGTCTCCCTGCTTTACTGGATGAGCGCTTAAGCAAAAAAAAATCAGTGGTGGATATCAGTTTTCCTGAAATTGAAAAATTTGATCACCTGCCAGCACCCCGTGCTGAAGGACCCACTGCATTCGTATCGATAATGGAGGGTTGCAGCAAATACTGTAGCTTCTGCGTGGTTCCTTATACTCGAGGGGAAGAAATTAGCCGACCTTTTGATGACGTGCTTGCGGAGTGTTTTCAATTGGCAACCCAGGGTGTGCGGGAAATTAATTTATTGGGTCAGAACGTAAATGATTATCGTGGTGCCATGGAAAATGGAGAAATTGCTGATCTTGCGTTACTTATCCATTATATTGCAGCGATTGATGGAATTGGTCGTATTCGATTTACCACCTCTCATCCTTTGGCATTCTCTGATAATTTAATTAATGCTTATGCCGAAGTACCCGAGCTTGCAAATCATCTTCACCTTCCGGTCCAAAGCGGTTCAGATCGCATTCTCGGTATGATGAAACGTGGTTATACTGCTTTGGAGTTTAAATCCAAAATCAGAAAATTAAGAAAAATTCGCCCGGATATTCGCCTGTCTACCGACATTATTGTGGGCTTCCCTGGAGAGACTGATAAAGACTTTCAGGACACCATGGATCTGGTACATGAGATAGGTTTTGACACATCATTTAGTTTTATCTACAGTCCAAGACCCGGAACACCCGCCGCTAATCTGGTTGATGAAACGCCATTAGACGTTAAAAAACAGCGACTACAGATATTACAAAACAGACTTCTCCTTCAGGCCTCGCGCTACAGTCAATCTATGATTGGTAGTACGCAAAAAATTCTTGTAACCGGATTTTCCAAAAAAGACAGTCAACAACTCGCGGGTAGAACTGAATGTAACCGGGTTGTTAACTTCGAGGGTCCTGCTCATTTAGTTGGCCAATTTATAACCATTCAAATCAATGATGCACTTCCTAATTCCTTAAGAGGACGTCTGATTGAAACCGAGATGCAACCAGCCTGATGATAGAACACATACAAAAACAACTCACTGTGCCACGCGAGTATCATAGTCAACGAATTGATGCGGTACTTGCGCAGTTACTACCTGAATATTCTCGTTCTCAGATTAGCACCTGGATTAAAACAGGTGCGATTAAAATGAATAATAAAGTCTGTAAACCCAAGGATAAAACCCTGGGGGGTGACATCATTGATTTGATCGTGGATTATTCTGAAACCGATTCAAACTTTAATCAATGTGAACCAGAGAATATTCCGCTTGATGTTATTTACGAAGACGAAGAAGTTTTGGTTATAAATAAACCTGCAGGACTGGTAGTTCATCCAGGAGCAGGGAATCGTGAACATACTTTGGTCAATGCTCTCCTTTATCATGCTCCTGATTTACATCATTTACCCCGAGCAGGCATTATTCATCGACTAGACAAAGACACTACTGGGTTGCTCATTGTTGCCAAAACCCTGACTGCGCACACCTCATTAATTCGCCAAATGCAAGCTCGTGAAATTCAGCGTCATTATATTACTTTGGTTCAAGGCCACCTAATCTCTGGCGGAACAATTGATACAGGATTTGGCAGGCATCCTCGAAACCGTTTAAAAATGACCGTTACCGGACAAGGACGCCAGGCCATCACTCATTATACGGTTAATAAGCAGTACAAAGATTTTACCTTGCTCGATGTCCGTTTAATGACGGGACGAACCCATCAAATTCGTGTGCATATGGCGCACATTAATCACCCTGTAGCAGGAGATCAGTTATATAGTGGAAGAATGCGCTTTCCTGTAAATGCCAGCGACACATTACGAACCGTTCTGCAACAATTTAAAAGACAAGCGTTACACGCGAGCTCCCTTAGCTTTCAACATCCGGTGACGCATGAAGAGATCACATGTAAGGCGCCCATACCTGAAGATTTTAAATTATTATTGACCACTTTGGACTCTCATTATGAAGATTGAACGAGCAAATTGGCCTGCACCAAAAAATATAACAGCTCTTAGCACCACGCGCAGTTCAGGATTTAGTGAGGCACCTTACAATAGCAATAATCTTGGTCTGCATGTTGGGGATAATGAGACTCATGTTTTAAAAAACAGGCAGCAAATCAGAGAATATTTTAATCTGTCTGCTGAGCCTGTTTGGCTTGAACAGACACATAGTACAGATTGCATCATTGCTGAGGATGATTCCTCAAGAAATGCTGATGCCGCAATAACCCGTTCAAATAAGCATCCATTGGTAATTATGACAGCTGATTGCTTACCGATTACATTATGTTCTACTACAGGTGATGAAATCGCAGCCATCCATGCTGGATGGAGAGGACTATATAATGGCATTATTGAAAATACCTTACAAAAGATGAAGACTTCCCCTGAAAAAATTCTTGCCTGGATAGGCCCCGCAATTTCCCAGGAATTCTATGAAGTAGGAGAAGAAGTTTATGAATCTTTTACCCATAAATATCCAGAAAATAACAAGGCGTTTAAACCTTCCGGAGCCAAATGGTTTGCCGATCTGCCTCAAATTGCAGAATGGACTTTGAACTCTTTAGGCGTAACCCGCGTTTATCAGTCAGGTCTATGCACTTATAAGTTAAAAAACGAATTCTATTCCTATCGAAGAGAACCACAAACAGGTAGAATAGGAACTTTAATCTGGTTTAACGATCAACCCACAAGATAACAGGAATTAATACATATGATGAAACGAACTAAATTATTTATATCCACCTTGCTCCTTTTTGTGGCTTCTTTTACCCATGCGGCAGAAGAATCCATTCCGAGTTTAGCCCCTGTATTAAAAAACATCATGCCAGCGATAGTAAACGTGGCAGTTCAAGGGTATTTACCGGATGCCGCTCCTGCAAATGCTGGAGATGACGAAGAAGCGGATAATAAACAAGCACCGAAAATACCTCAAAAAGGTCGTAAATTTGAAAGCATTGGTTCGGGTGTGATCATTGATCCTGCTCATGGAGTAATTGTCACCAATGATCATGTTATCCGTAATGCAAATCTCATTACAGTAACATTACAGGATGGAAGAAGATTGAAAGCACGCCTGGTGGGTGGAGATAGCGAAACCGACTTGGCTGTTTTAAAAATTGAAGCAAAAAACCTCAAATCTCTTGTGATCGGCGATTCTGATTTATTACAGGTAGGTGATTTTGTTGTAGCCATTGGAAACCCATTTGGATTAAACAGCTTTGGTAATAGTCAGTCCGCAACTTTTGGGATTGTTAGCGCGTTAAAGCGAAGTGATTTAAACATAGAAGGTGTTGAGAACTTTATTCAGACCGATGCCGCGATTAATCCAGGTAATTCGGGTGGTGCCTTAGTCAATACAAAAGGAGAGTTGATTGGTATCAATACTGCGATTATTTCTCCATACGGTGGTAACGTTGGAATTGGGTTTGCTATCCCAATCAATATGGTAAAAGATGTAACGCAACAAATTATAAAATTTGGTTCAATACATCGCGGCTTAATGGGTATATTTGTTCAGCACTTAACTCCTGAATTAGCCCTGTCCATGGGGTATCCCGAAGATTTTCAGGGAGCTCTGGTATCCCAGGTGAATGCAAACTCTCCTGCTGAACTTGCAGGTTTAAAAGCTGGAGATATCATTACCCAAATTAATGATACCAAAATCACACAAGGTACTCAGGTTAAAACGACCATCAGCCTGTTACGAGTGGGATCTACAGCAAAAATTTTGATTCAGCGTGACAATAAGCCCATGACTATTAATGCGGTAGTTACTGATATTAAAACTCATGAACAAAAATTACAGTCCAATAATCCCTTTTTATATGGTCTGGCACTTCGTGCATTCGAACAGGAATCACCTCCACATGGAAATGTAGTCGGTGTTCAGGTAGTGGGTGCAACTGAAAACAGTGCGGGCTGGCGCGCAGGATTAAGGCCTGGTGATATTATTATCTCAGCGAATAAAACCCCGGTTAAAGACGTTAAATCGTTACAAGCCATAGCGCAACAGAAGAAGCAGCAACTGCTTGTTCAGGTCTTGCGTGGACCCGGTGCTTTATATTTATTGATTATCTAATTAAAAACGAGTCTATCTTTCAATTGGACTTGAGTTAAAATGAAGCATTCCTGGATGCCGCGCATAAAGCGCGGCAAGTCGGGAATTGGATATATTATACCGCCCCCCATATTGAGTCTAGCTGTGGACATAAAGACATAAATTAGACTCCATCCATAGGCCCGAAGGCCATGCTAAGAATTTGGCTATCCTTTCATAATTATAATGTACAATATGTTATAGATTAATCAGTTGCCTCCCCCGAACACTGGATATCCCTCAGCCCACACACTAAATACATCCAATAAAGTAGCATTTTACTAAAATTTAGATGGCTTTCCTACGTGGGGATGACCGGTCAGACATGTGGGTAATAAAAAGGAAATATCTCAGGCCGCTTGGATTTAGGACGGAATTTTTATAAGATTGACATTTATATATAATCAGAAATGCATAGACCCTATCAATCACTAAACGCGTATAATGGTCGAAAATAGTTAATATTAAATCGATTGGTGTTATTAGTTCATTCCTGCTTGGCAATTCATGATTTCAGTCAGAACAATACTCTCTTTTATTAATTCACAAATCTAATTTATAATGACTTGATTTATCGAGCTTAATTAAGGACTAATTATGTTTAATTGTTTCAAAAATTGCTGGAGTGCTCTTGCTTTAAGAACACCTTATACCTCATCTGCCCCTCACAGAAACGCGGAGCGTGGTAATGGGGTAACTGAAATTTTAGGTTCAACTCTTGAAAGCTTAAGTCCTGCCGCATCAATTCCTACTAAACTGGCTCAAACAGGTATCTCTTTATTTTCAATCTTTCGCACTGATGTGCATGCTTCTGAAAAGATAGTTCATGCGTTACAGGCTGGAATCTCAGCCGCTCAAATGGGTATTTCTATTGCTCTGCTCTTTCAAGGCACCCTGTGTGATGATTCACATGGAAGCCAGTTATGTAAGGCTGCTTTCTTATTGCAATTATTGTATAAAGGTACACTGATCGCCGGTTGGGCTCCCAGTGAATTTACCAAAGATCCTTATTCGGAAGGAATTACGTTACAAGTTACTGAAGACACAGTAGATCGTGCGGTTAATGCCGTTTAAACCCAATTACTCGGTATGTTAACTATCCATGGTAACTTCTATATCCCTTGCATCTGACAACCCGTGGTCATCTACAACCCGAACCACGAATTTACCAGGCCTCGCATCCCAAAAAAAAGGGACGTCAGGTTTGGTTTTAGTTATAAATGTTTCATTGATAAACCAATAGAGATGGCTCACTCCAGCATCAGTAACCGCACTCAAAGGGATTTTATTATGTAATGACGAGTCTGCGCGCACCACATAACTGATTCCCAACTGAGGGGATGTAATTTGAGGGCTTATTCCCTTGTTATCAGTAAGAGCACAATCCGCCTCAAAAAAAGGCGGTGTATGTCGCGATATACCTGCCCTTCGAAAGATCCTCAATAAATCAGATGGCCAGAATTCAAAAATCTCAAAACGAGTATTTTCATTTATATGACACGTACGTAAACCGGTTTGATTATTAATCGCGACTTCCCTGAATATAGTGTCTGTTTTTATGGGAGAAACTCCGGGTATAAACCAGGTTAATTCGGTATCAGTACAATACCGAGTGGGCAGCATTCCTGATGCTTTGCAGATTTCAATTTTTTTCAACCGCATTTGCTCTGGTTTTTTTTGAACGTTTTCAATAGGACCTTGGTGTTTGATTGAATCGATCAACTCAAAAAATAAAGGTGCTGCAATGTCTTTACCAACAAAGGCTGGGTTAGATTTATTATCAAAATTTCCTATCCAGACTGCCAACACGTAAGGACCAAAAGAACCGATAGTCCATGCATCACGGTAACCGGATGACGTGCCTGTTTTCCAGGAAACTGGAAGGCTATCATATCGTTTATTGGTTAATTCACTTTTGGGAGTATTTTTTAACATATCCAAAACCAGAAAACTCGCCTCTTTACTAAGTAAACGTTTGCCTTGATGGATTTTTTCACTTTTTAAATAATGAACCGGATTCCAGATTCCATCATTAACCAGCATGGAATAAAGACTCACCAGTTCATTCATGGTCAACTCCACTCCGCCCAAGTTTAAAGACAAACCATAATAGGATTCCGAGCGCAAATTCTTAATCTGGGCACGCTCTAACAACTGATGCAAGGAAGGGTTGGTTAATTGATTTGCAAGATATATGGCAGGAATATTTCGACTAAGCACCAAAGCATCCCTTGCTGTTACCGGCCCCATGAAATCATAATCGAAATTTTCTGGATTATAGCCATTAAAACTATGCGGAACATCTTTTAATATAGACTTGGGATGGATTAATCCCTGATCCAGTGCTAATCCGTATATAAATGGTTTTAGAGTGGAGCCAGGAGAACGTTTCGTTTCTGTGCCATTAATCTGCCCACTTATGTCCTTATCAAAAAAATCAGCGGATCCCATTAATGCTTTAATACTCATATCTCGAGTGTCCACGAGCATAACTGCTGCATTTTGAACACCTAAAATCTTTTTCCGAGCCAGATAATGGCGTGTGATCCGCTCAATTGATAATTGGACTTGCGAATCCAGAGTGGTTTGTACTGAACCATTATTATTCTTATTTTTCAGGATGGTATTCACCAGATGAGGTGATTTAAAGGGTAAATCATTAATACGATGCATAAGCAATGGTAGACCGAAAACTATTTTTTTATCCAGATCCTGTGGATGTATGGTTAACCAACGTGCGTACAATAAATCTCTAATGCGTTTTAAATCTTTATTTTCAGGAGTTCTTTTCCCAGGATTTTGCGGTATGACACTTAAAGTCAATGCCTGAGGTAAGGTAAGATGATCCACCGAATTATTAAAATAAATGAGACTCGCTGCCCCCACTCCCTCTATATTTCCCCCATAAGGAGCTAAATTTAAATAAGCCTCCAGAATTTCATTTTTGCTATAATGTCGCTCCAATTGTAGCGCTCTGACTATTTGCCAAAGCTTTCCCGATATTTTTTTTGAGTTGATACCAAACTTAAGTCTTGCGACCTGCATCGTGATAGTCGATGCGCCAACCCTTCTCGACTGGGCAGCATACGTCTGCCAGATTGCTTTAGACAAAGACCATGGATTAATTCCAAAATGCCAGTGAAAATATTGATCCTCTTGTAAAAGAGTACCTGCAATAAGTTGTTTGGAAATTTGTTTTAAGGGTGTGAACAGGCGATATTTATCATCGGCACTGAGCGTGAGCCTTAATAAACGATGCTGCTCATCATATACAGCAGTAGAAAAATTAACGTCATTTAATAATGAGGGTTTGGGAGAGAAAATTAATATGAAATAGCCACTGACAAACAAGGCAACAAAGATTATGCTAGTAATCCTGACTATTTTCTTCATCACTCAAATTATGTCTTAAAAAAAAATTAATTATATTCATATTTAGTAAGAATTACATTAGAATCACACCAATTTGGTTAAAAAATACCAATTAGAAAGAGTTTATTACAAAATGAGCCGAAATTTTATCACTTGTCACTCCATCTGGAATCAATTATGAGCAAAAATCCATTATCTTTTATAAGTTCAGGCCTCACTGCGATTTTTGGCAAATTGAATTGGAATAGTCCTCCCTGGATGTCTCATTTGCATAATAAAGCAAAGAATTCTCCCAAACAATTCTGGAGTGTGACCGCTGTAATTTCTGCAATCATCTTATCTGCAGGGTATGCCGCTTATTGGTATAAGAATTTACCTAAACCTCTATACACAACCGCTGCGATTGTAATCCCTGCAACGACTGCCAATGAAGAAGAGCTCATTCCCAATAATTTGGTAATTAATTTTGGCATCCAACAAAATGAATTTATAACGCAATCCGTTGCCCCTATTAATCTCATCGGTAAAACAGTAACAGAAGGCATCTCAATTAACCCTAAAATAAAGGGAGAATGGAGTTGGAGTTTAGACAGTCAATTGGTTTTTGTTCCTGCTGAGGATTGGCCTGCCGGTCAAAAATATACCATTCACTTTGATGATACGTTCTTTTCTCGTAACACCAAAATAGAGCGCCATGATTTTTCATTTACCACCCTGCCCTTTAAGGCAGTTATCACTGACTTCAAATTTTACCAGGACCCGGTAAACTCAGAAACGCGCAATGCAGTGGGTACTATTGAATTTAATTATCCTGTTGATCCAAAAAGTCTGGAACAAAACACTTCTTTAGCCTTTCAGGCTTTAAAAAAAGGCGCTCTTGATCTAAAGTCTGAACCGGTAAAATTCACTTACACTTATGATGATCACAAACGAATCGCTTATTTACATTCCGAAACGATAAAGATTAAAGACGTGGCACGATATCTTCAATTAACCTTGGGTAAAGAGGTAGCTTCATCAACCCAATCCGCCCTGCTTAAAACAGAGCTTAGCAAAAATTTGCTTATTCCCGATGCCAGTAATTTCTTAAAAGTAACGTCTGCAACGGCATCTATTGTCCGCAATGATAAAGATCGTCCCGAGCAAATACTCACGGTAGAAACTTCATTAGGAGTCAATGAGGCAGATTTTAATAAGTCGGTTCATATGTATTTACTACCTCGTGACTACCCTGCCACCGCTGCTGAGAAAGCAAAACCCGATTATGCATGGCAAAATCCCGGCGAAGTAACCGATGCCATTCTTTCGCTGGCTACTCCCCTGACCAGAGAAGCAATACCCTCAGACCGAAATTATTCAACGTTGCATAGTTTTAAATTTAATGCGCAGACCCCCCGATATATCTATGTGAAAGTTGATAAAGGGATGAAAGGATTTGGTGATTTTACTTTAAATAATAATTTTGCCACAGTTTTTGCGGTCCCTGATTATCCAAAGGAAATCAGCTTTTTGCATAAAGGCTCATTACTGGCTTTGAGCGGCGAGAAAAAACTCTCAGTGCTCCTGCGAGGAGTCCCTGCGGCGAAATTTGATTTTGCCCGGGTGTTACCTGCGAATGTGAATCAATTAGTAACCCAGACTCAAGGTGATTTTAATAATCCCTATTTTATAAACCCCTCTTTCAATCAGCAAAATATCAGCCAGATTTTTTCTGAAATTCAGCAATTTGATACATCCGATTTGACTAAACAGCAATACACGGCTCTTGATTTAAGCAAATACCTTAATGTTGAAACCAATAAAACCGGACCCCAGGGTTTATTCTTACTTCAGGCTACAGGTTGGGATGTGGCGAATCAATCGCCTCTTGATGTGAAAGCGAGTCGTTTAATATTAATTACTGATATGGGGATGTTAGTAAAAGACAATAACGATGGCAGTCACGATGTATTTGTTAACTCCATTACCCAAGGCATACCAGTAGCTGGTGCAACAATTTCCGTACTTGGAAAAAATGGCCTGCCTATTTTAACCCGAACTACGGATGATCAGGGCAGAGCTAGCTTTCCTGCCCTTAAAGATTTTGTAGAAGATAGAGAGCCCACAGTTTATTTGGCAAGTCTTGCAAATGACGTATCTTTCATACCTTTTAACAACTACAATCGCCAATTGAATTTTTCCAAATTTGATATTGGGGGTATTTACACCAATAACCAGGAATTAAAAAGTTTAAGTGCCTTTTTATTTTCAGACAGAGGTATCTATCGCCCCGGAGATACCGTACATATAGGCATGGTTGTGAAACAGGCCTATGCCCAGCAACAACCCCCTGGACTCCCTTTACAAGTAACCATTCAGGACTCCCGAGGCGCCACCATAAAAGATGAGAAAATAACTTTAAATGATACAGGCTTTATGGAGCTTGACTTTGCCACAAACGCAAGCTCCCCTACTGGCCAATATATGGTAAATTTATATTTAGTTAAGGACGACCGGGCACAGAGTCTTTTAGGGTCGACATCAGTTAAAATATCCGAATTTCTCCCTGATAGAATGCGGATTAGTGCAAGTCTGATTCCGACACCAACTGACGGGTGGAGCTCACCTGTAGGTCTTAAGGCACAAGTCGGTCTGTGGAATTTATATGGCGCTCCCGCAGCCAACAGGAAAGTAAGCGCCAAGATCATTTTAACCCCACAACAAATTGAGTTTGATGAATTCCCTGATTATGTTTTTGCTGATCCACTCTTTGACCCCAAAAAACCGCCAAAAGTATTTACTGAAAATCTCACTGATCTGGTAACTAATGATCAGGGACAGGTCGAATTTAATCTTAATCTCGATCGTTTTGAAAAGGCCACCTATAACTTGACTCTATTCACTGAAGGTTTTGAAGCAGAAGGCGGTCGAAGTGTTACTACTCAGACTAAAGCCCTGATAAGTCCTTTACCCTACTTTATAGGATATAAACCCGATGGTGATTTAACTTTCGTCAAGCAAAACAGCGTGAGACAGGTTAATTACCTTGCAATAAATCCTCAATTGGGTAAAGAACAAATAAAGGATTTAAAATTACAGTTGATTTCCTTGCATCCAGTAACCACCCTGGTAAAAAAGGCTGATGGAACCTACCAATATCAATCCATTGTACAATCCAGTGTTGTTAACACCACTCCGATTACTATTTATGAAAAAGGCGTTAATTACTCTCTTACGACCGAACAAATTGGCGATTTTTCAGTTGTTATTCTTGATAAAGAGGACTCGATACTGAGCCAGCTTAAATACAGTGTGGTTGGAGCCAGTCAGGCCCCTTTAGCTAAAAATGCTGAATTATCGGTCAAACTCAATAAGGAAGAATACCGCGCGGATGAAGACATTGAGCTGCAAATTACTGCGCCTTATACTGGAGCTGGTTTAATTACCATTGAACGAGATAAAGTGTATGCAACTCATTGGTTTAAAACAGACACCACTAATTCCGTTCAAACAATCCACATTCCGGCTGATTTTCAAGGAAACGGCTATATTAATGTTGCCTTTATTCGGGATTGGGAATCCCCTGAATTATTTATCAGTCCATTGAGTTACAGCGTGGTACCCTTCACGGTAAATCATGACAATCATGATCTGAAAATAGATTTAAAAATGGAGGAAGTAGCTCGTCCTGGCGAACCGCTTACTATTAATTACCATACCGATAAGCCTGGAAAAATAATTGTGTTTGCGGTCGACGAAGGTATTTTACAGGTTGCTAATTATGTAACCCCGGATCCCTTGGCTTTCTTTTTTCAAAAGCATGCCTTGGAAGTCCTTACCCAACAGACTGTGGATCAGATCCTGCCTAAATTTATTCAGGACCGAGAGTTTTCATCTGTGGGGGGAGATGGTGGCGATCAAGACTTATCCAGTCGTCTCAACCCGTTCAAAAGAAAAACCGACCTGCCAGTGGCGTTCTGGTCCGGAATTATTGATACCGATTCAACCCCCAGGCAGCTGGTGTACACTGTTCCTGATTATTTTAATGGTAGCCTGAAGGTCATGGCTGTAGCGGTTTCAAATGATTCAGTGGGTTCAGATGAAACGTCAACCCAGATCCGCGGAGATTTTATCATCAATCCAAATGTCCCGACATTTGTCGCTCCTGGAGATGAGTTTGAAATAACATCAAGCATTGCTAACAATATTAAAGATTCTGGTGAACATGCAGAGGTTAATGTAACCATTCATGTCTCACCTGAACTGGAAATTATAGGCGCTTCCGAGCAAAAGCTGGAAATCGGCGAGGGGCATGAGCAAACTGTTCATTTTAAATTGCGGGCCACTTCCAATTTAGGCGCTGCAAAAGTAACGTTCAATACCGTGTCCGGATCTAAAACAGGCAAAATGGACGCGACTTTGAGTGTCAGACCCGCTAATCCTTTATTAACGGAGGTGACCAGTGGTCAATCAACAAACGCAACCACCAATTTGGACCTTATTCAAACCCTTTTTCCAGAACATCGCAATGTTACTGCAACTGCGTCTTCCAGCCCTCTTATTTTAATATTCGGCTTACAAAGATATCTTGAGAACTTCCCATATGGATGTACCGAGCAATTAACGAGTAAAGCATTGCCTTTATTGGCAATGAATGATCAACCCTGGTTTGGCCAAGACAAAAGTCTGATTGATGAGAAGATTAATGCAACGATTCAAATGTTAAGCCAAAGGCAGATGTCTAGTGGTAGTTTTAGTTATTGG
>JAUXYG010000198.1 GCA_030694525.1 Legionella sp.
GGTTATAACGACTTTTTGATTTGTTGCAGAGTAATGCAGCGCGTTTCGAACTATATTTTCTATGGCTCTATGGATTAATCGCGCGTCAATATTTAATTTACAGGTATTAATGATTTTTGTATGAACCCGCATACTTTCTTCGCCGAATTCATAATTTGCATCATGAGTAATTTCTTTAATTAAATCATCCAGGTTTGTTTCCGTGAGATTGAGCTCCGTTGTTGATTTTTCAAGGCGAGCAAAATCAAGAATTTCCCCAATCAGGGAATTCAGTCTGGAGCTTTCAATTTCCATTCGCTTGAATTCATTTTCCGCAAGGTTTTTTGTTTTATTTCGACCTAGTTCCAAAGCGATATTTAATCGGGCAAGAGGTGAACGCAATTCGTGGGAGATATCCTGCAGTAAGCGCTCTTTTGAGGTGACCAGAGTTTCTAATTGCTCTGCCATACGATCAAATTCATTACTTAGCTCGGCAATCTCATCTTTACTATGACCTCTAAAATGTCCTACTCTGGTGTTTAGTTTTCCTGTAGCTATTGATTTCGCAGCCATACCGAGGGAACGAAGGGGTTGGGTCAAATAGATAGATAGTAAGTAGCAAATCAAGCCACTGATAAAAGTAGCAAGGGTCAGTCTGATTGTTAAGCCGGCCCAGGGAATTTGGACAAAATAGGATATAGGCTTCTCGCTTACTGCTGCCAATCGGTAATATTTTCCTGAGGTGGAAAGAATCTCATGACTAACAATTAATTTACCTGATTTTAAAATACCTTCACTAGGCAATTCGTCATTGATAAGACTTGCCGCAACATTTTTTACATTTTCCGGTGCCGCTTGAGTACCAATGATATCCCCGGTGTTGGATAAAAGATAAATGGACATGTGGCGAGAAAGGCCTATTTGATTGAGCCACTTAAGTAAAGCAGCTTGTTGACCTGATTCGAAAGTAGCAACCGCTGCGTTCGCATAACTGTCCATAAACATCTCTTCCCGAGCTGGCTGGGAGGATTTTTGAGCAATTTGACTGGTGACCCAGGCAGTGGTAAAGATAATTAAAATTGTTGCTAACCAAAAAGAGATAAAAATTTTCCAATACAAACTACGCATTAAACATATATCCAAATCCACGGACTGTTTTAACTATGGGCTCCCCATTTGGATTATCACCCAATTTATTTCTAAGATTACTGATATGAACATCGATACTTCGGTCGTAAGCAGTATATTTTCTGCCTAGTGCGTATTCTGTTAGTTCTTCTTTTGAAAAAGCCTGGCCTGGGGATTTGATAAGCATTTCAAGAATATTAAATTCGGCATTAGTCAGCTCAAGATAGGATCCTGCCAAAGTGACATGCCGCTTAGAGCAGTCGACTACAATATTGTGGTGCTCAATGATGGGCTTTTGTACCGGAACTTTTTGCGTTCTTCTTAAAATGGCTCGTAATCGTGCTACCAGCTCCCTGGGGTTACAAGGTTTGGGCAAATAATCATCAGCACCAATTTCAAGCCCCACGATGCGGTCTATATCATCCCCGCGAGCAGTCAACATGAGCACAGGAGTTTCCAAATGCTCGCGAATTGCTTTTAAGACTTCAAAGCCATTTAATTTGGGAAGCATCACATCGAGGACAATTGCATCAAAGCATTGATTTAATGCTTTCTTGACCCCACTTTCCCCATCATGTACGCAAACAACCCCAAATCCTTCCGGCTCAAGGTATTGCGATAATAAATCTGTAAGTTCAGTGTCATCATCGATGATAAGAATGGAGCTGTTCATGTGTCACTTATCCTTTGTCAGGAGTATTTTCATTATTATTAGAACTGCGTTTGTCAAAGCATTCCAATAGCTTAATTCGTCTGGCGTCCGCATTAATTATTTTAAACTCAAAGTTATCGATTAATATGCTTTCACCTCGTTTGGGCAGATAACCAAAATTATTCATAACGATTCCACCGATTGTGTCGTAGGTTTCATCACTGAAATTACTGGCCAGTTGTTCGTTAAAATCTTCAATCGGAGTATGTGCTTTTATGATGTATTGATTATCGCCATGAGCTTTTATATAAGCATCTTCATCGATATCAAATTCATCTTCAATATCCCCTACTATTTGTTCAATAATATCTTCAATAGTGACAAAACCTGAAACCTCTCCATATTCATCAACCACAATGGCCATATGATTTTTATTGCTGCGAAACTCACTCAACAAGCTATCAAGAGGTCTGCTTTCAGGAACAAAAGTTACCTGCCGGCAAATATCCAGTAAATCGAAATCATCTACATTAGTGGATTGATATCGTAATAAATCTTTAGCATGTAAAATTCCGATTATTTCATCGGCACTTTCACCGGTTACGGGGAAGCGTGAATGGCCTGTTTGGGTGACAACACTTATTATATCGTTGTACTCATCATCCTGATTAATGCAAACCATTTGATTTTTTGGCAACATTATATCTCTTGCCCTCATCTTGGAGAACAGAATTGCGCCTTCTATCATTGCAAGAGTATCGGAATTGATAAGAGAGCGAATATGCGCATCACGTAAGAGACTTACCAATTCTTCCTGATCTTGTGGTTCACCTTGTAAAAACTGTTTTAAACGGCTAAACCACGATCCACTTTCTTCCTCTTTATTCAAGTTCATTTTCCTCTGTTTTATAAGGGCTAGCATAACCTAATTCTGCTAATAATTTGATTTCTATAGCTTGCATTATGACTGCGTCCTCATCATTAACATGATCATAGCCTAATAAATGTAATACTCCATGAATTACTATTAATGACCAATGTTCTTCGAGTGTTTTGTTTTCTGCCTGGCTTTCACTCCGTAAAACCTGTGGACAGATGATTACATCCCCAATGAAAGGAAATTCAAGCGTGACGTGCTCAGGTAAATCTGAAGGAAATGCCAAAACATTTGTCGTTTTATTTATCTTACGATAGGTATTATTCAGATGAATCATTTCTTCAGGTGTCACCAGACGAATGGTTAATTCTGCATCGCTTAGAAAATCTCGCAAAGCTAATTGTGCAAGTTGAGACAGTTTATCCTCATCAAGTGGTAATGTTTCATCGCTAGCATTTTGTATATCAACATAGTATGTCATCGATGTTTACTCGAATTTTCATTATCATAACAATCCACAATTTTGGAAACCAGGGGATGCCTGACCACTTCACTGCTGGTGAATCTGTGAATGCTTATATCTGGTAATTTTTTAAATAAGTTGACTGCATGCTCCAGACCTGAGTCCACTCCTTTCGGGAGATCTATCTGCGTCATATCCCCGGTAATTACCGTTTTTGAGCCAAACCCCATTCGTGTAAGAAACATTTTCATTTGCATTATCGTTGTGTTTTGTGCTTCATCCAGGATAATGAAGGATTCGTTTAGAGTACGTCCTCTCATAAAAGCCAAAGGAAGAACCTCTATAATATCACTTTGAATTAATTTTTGCGTTTCTTTAAAGCCAACCATTTCATATAAGGCATCGTACACAGGGCGCAAATAGGGGAGCACTTTTTCCACTAAATCTCCTGGAAGAAAACCCAGCTTCTCGCCTGCTTCAACGGCTGGTCGGACAAAAATAAGTCTTTGAACTTCGCCTTTTTCAAAAGATTCGATGGCTTTTGCTACCGCCAGATAGGTTTTTCCGGTACCTGCAGGACCAACAGCAAAAGTAATGTCGTTTGAATCTATCGAATTAAGGAATAAAGCCTGTTTGTCGTTTCTCGCAGCAATTGCTTTGCGAGACAATTTGATATGATGAGTCATTGCAGTTTGGTTTTCCTCATTGATTAATAAACGAAGAGTATTGGTTTCAATTGGATTTTTCGCTAAAGGATAAAGTGATTTTAATACATTATTCACTTTATGAAAATTTTCATCTGTTTGACTGTGTAGAATCAAAGTGTGCTGTTTCATCTTAATAGATAAATCGAAATGTTGTTCAAGATACTGAAGATTTCCGTGTAATACACCACACAGGTTAGCCAGCTCCTGAGTATTCAGGTGAGGCAATTTAATAATGTAACTGCTTAATGTACTACTCAAAGGGAATTTGTGTTGACCAACCATATGTTAAGAATAGTGCAAAACTTGGGGGAAGTGCAAGTTAATCATATCTTTTTTGTGAGGTAAAACAAATAATTTAGCAGAAAAATGAAACACACAATTGATTATTGTCCCTAATTATGGGCATACTGGTTTATTTTTTTAGAGGTTATATTATGCGCTGTAACAAAATATTACCTTTTTGTGCTTTTTTTCTATTGATGTTTACTGGGCACGTTTTTGCGGATAAAAGCGATAAGAAGTCCGACCAAAAAACAGTCCTTGATGATCAAGTAAAAAGTCGGCAGGCTAGTGAAACTTATCCCGCAATTGTTAACTTATATCGTCCTAATTATATTTTGCCCTACTATTACACTGGGTCACCTTACCAGGAAATTTATCTGTTTCAGACCCCAAATAATCAGTCTCTAAATCATGAAGAGCTTAAAGCTCAGTTGAGTTTTCTTGTACCCATCATCCATCATTTAATTGAAAACAGGCCGCTGGCGCTTAATTTTGCTTATACCCAGTTAATGTATTGGCAAGTTTATGCGAAATCGCAGTATTTTCGTGAAACAAATTATGAACCTGAGCTTTTTATTGAGAATTATTTTAACTCAAATCTGGCTGCGCAATTGGGCGTAAACCATCAATCCAATGGACGAGGTGGTCCTTTAGAAAGAAGTTGGAATAGAGCTTATCTGCAATTCAAATTTTCAGGGAAAAACTGGTTAACCCATATCCGTGGATGGGCGTTATTGGGACAAAATGTATCCAGCGATATACATAATCCGGATATTGCCCATTTTCTGGGGTATGAGAATGTTCTTTTTTCTTATAATTTTATGAATCTAAAGGCCAGTATTGAGCTGCAAAATATAGAAAGTGGTTTACGACGTGGTTTTGTTCAGGCAACATTATCTTATCCCATTTTAAAATCCTTATCGATTTATGCGCAGTTTTTTAACGGATATGGTCAAAGTTTAATAGAATATAATCACCGCACGACCAGTGGTGGTATTGGTTTTGCCCTAAATGATTGGATTAACTGAGCATAGGACAGATAATATTTAGTAATTTTCGATAACTTATCGTATTACATGGTATAATAATCTTTTTTAAGCAGTACACATTTATGATAGATCTTCATTGTCATAGTAATTATTCTGATGGGGCTTTAAATCCAGAGGAACTAATTCAAAAGGCAGTACTTCATCAAATTCGTTGTCTTTCTTTGACCGACCATGACACTTTGGCGGGATACGAACGCCTTAATATCGCGGCACAGAATACAGACATTACAATTATACCCGGTATAGAATTAAGCACGCGTTGGAAAAAATACGACATTCATATTTTAGGGTATCAAATACATCATACCTTGGAATTTGCTGAATTAATGAAACGGCAAAATGACAGCCGTATAAAGCGTGCTGAAGATATTGGTGCTTCACTTCATTTAATTGGTGTTGAAAATGCTTATAGTAAGGCCTGTGAATTAGCCGGACACTTGCGTGTTGGCCGACCCCATTTTGCCAAATTATTAATTAATGAAGGGAAAGCTAAAGATATGAAATCTGCTTTTAAACAATTTTTAGGCAGAGGCAAAAGCGCTTACATCCCAACCCCCTGGATTGATATCA
>JAUXYG010000206.1 GCA_030694525.1 Legionella sp.
AGGAGTGTTTTCTGTATCTAATTCAACTTTTATATCGCCTTTAGAAGTGCTAATTACAACCATTATATCTCCTGTTATCTCAAATTTTGGGGGAACTCATTATCAAGTCGCGCATTTTACCACAAACCATATGTAAAACGTGGATATTATGAATGCTTGCTAATGCTGTAAATAAATTAGCTTTTTGTTTAAACAAATGGTGCAAATGAGACCGGGAATAATGACGACAGGTGTAACAATCACAACTTGCCATTATAGGGGATAAATCATTTGCAAAGCAGGACTTTTTAATTTGAATGCGCTCATGTTCATACGCGCTGGAGAACCGCAACCAATCTCCATCAGCAACCAGCTCACCCGAGTATAATGCCCCATGACGTGCATTACGGGTTGGTGCCACGCAATCAAACATATCAATGCCTTCGGCGACCACATCTAACAAATCTTGGGGTGACATACCTACCCCCATGGTGTAACGTGGTTTATTTGGCGGTAAATAATCGCGCACCCAACGTATTACATCCACTGTGGTTTGCATGTTGAATCCAATGGTTTCGCCACCGATCGCAATGCCATCTGTATTCATTGATGCCACAAAATCGGCACTTTCCTTGCGCAAGTCTTCGAATATTCCACCCTGAACAATTCCAAATAGTGCTTGTTTATAGCCGTAACGTGAGTCAGGATATTCATGATGATAATTTATTGATTGCCTTAGCCATCGGTGTGTCCGCGTCATGATATGCGCTACTTCATCTTTAGTGCAACTATCTGGAGTACATTGATCAAAGGCCATAATGATATCAGCGCCGATTATTTTTTGTGTCTCCAAAGACATCTCAGGTGTCATATGAATTAATCCGCTACTCCCTGGTAACTTAAAATGCGCCCCTTCTTCATCTATAGTACAAATTTCCCTGTTCTTGGACAAACTAAAAACCTGAAACCCACCGCTGTCCGTGAGCATTGGTCCATGCCAACCCATAAAATGATGCATACCCCCTGCCTGTTCAATAACCTGCATACCGGGAGCACACAGCATATGATAGGTATTACCGCCTAAAATGATTTGACTTCCACTTTCATGTAATTCAACTGGAGTCATATTATTGACCCCGGCTCTTGTTCCAACGGGCATAAACACCGGGGTAATAAACTCACCATGCGGTGTGGTAACCCGCGTTACACGTGCATTTGTGGCTGAATGTTGATAAAGCACTTCGCTCGAAAAGGTTTTCATTGACAGGTTTTCATTAATGGAGAGGATCACTCAAAAAGAGAGCAATAATAGCCAAGTCAAAGTAATTTTACCAGTAAATTAACGGAATGAACGGGTTCTTGAGTATAAAAAAACACCCATAACCAGCATCACTAAAAAATACAAAGCACTCCAGCCTGCCATTGGTACTCCAATGAAAACCCAGCTTTTTTCAGCACAATCACCTGCGCCCCAAAATAAAGCATGAGCCACTGTTTGCCATGGAAAATAACGAACCAAAACATCCAAGCCTGGCATGCAGGCTGGGGCAGACTCAGCTGGAAGTGCTTGCAACCATAATTGTCTTAGCGAAAAAAACAACCCTCCGCTCGCTATGATTACTTGTACCAGTGAAACCCAATGCGCTTTTCTCATGGTACCAAGGCTTAATCCCAACAGGACCAGCAGCAAAAAGACACAAAGACGCTGCATTAAGCAAAGGGGACAAGGTTGCATCCCTTCCACATATTGAAAATAGAATGAAGCAAATAATACAAAAGCGGTAATAATAACTAAAAAGAACTGAATTTTTTTAAAATTTACTTTACTCATGATTTAGGCAACATATATTGAATAGCCTCTTTAATATCTGCATCACTGCATTCGCCACAAGTACCTTTTGGAGGCATGGCGTTTAATCCTTTAATTGCAGACGCAGTCAGATCATCAGTAGTCTTTCCTGCAAGCCTTGGTTTCCAATCCGCTGCATTTTGAAATTTAGGCGCTCCTGCCAACCCGTCACGATGACATACCATGCAATATTGATCGTAAATGGCTTGTCCCGGTTTTTGCACCACTGCCTTTTCAACCACTTGGGTTTCCTGCGTTGCTGCTTTTTCACTTTCTTCCTGAATCCGTACTTTACCTGATGGTTGAATTCTTTGCTGAATTTGCTGCCTATCGAAATCTATGGCCGCATGCAGTGTAAAATGAAATACAGATAACAACATTACCCATTTAAATCTCATGTTTTCATATTCCATCGTTGTGATTGAAAAATCATACCGTCTAGCCATGTTTTTTTCCAGCATGATTTCAGTAAAAGCAAAATTATATAGGCCAGTATCACTCAGAAAGGCCTTGGTTAGTTTAAACCCGTATAAATTCAAGTGAATATGGTAAACTAATGTTTAGGGGAATTTACATTAAGTCATGATGGCTAATAAAAAATACAGTGCCGATATCAATCACTCCAATTCGTTACCGACACAAAAGGTGCAAAACTATCCTGAATTTATAAACAAAGCACTAAACGATTATCTAAGTCGAGTGAGTCAATGGCAAGGGAAACACATCTTGAATGGGAGAACGCCTGCGCTCTCCTCACTGATATTTTCAAGTAATGATTATTTAAATATCAGCCATCATCCTCAACTGATTAATGCGCAAGTTGCAACCATGCAGGAATTCGGAAATGGTCAAATGCAATCAGGAATCTATTTAACCAATTGCAGTTCGTTGATTCAGGAATGCGAAAATCAATTCAGCCAGTTTTTAAATTATCCCTCAAGTTTACTGTCGCAATCAGGATGGTGTGCCAATGTAGGGTTAATTCAATCTTTAGCACGCCCGCAAGTTCCTGTCTATTTAGATTTTTATGCCCATATGTCCTTTTGGGCAGGAGCTAAATCAGCTGGAGCCATACCTATTCCATTTCAACATAATTCTGTTGAATCGTTACAAAAACGTCTGGAGCGCCATGGACCGGGAATCATTGCTGTTGATTCGGTATATAGTACCCTTGGAACCATTAGTCCGTTAAAAGAATACGTAACACTTGCCAGAAATTATAATTGCCTACTTATCGTAGATGAATCGCACTCTCTGGGAACTCATGGTCCGCAGGGACGCGGTTTAGTTGCTGAATTACATTTGGCGGAGGATGTGGATATTATTACCGCGAGTCTGGCTAAGGCTTTTTCTGGTAGAGGCGGTCTGATTACCGGTAAAAAACAGTTAATTGAACTGATCCGATACACTTCGTTGCCTTCTATTTTCAGCTCTGCTCTGGCGCCCCATGATCTCGCAGGATTTAATTCATCTATAGACGTTATATTAAAAGAGGAATGGCGCAGACAAAAATTATATTCCAATGCATATTATTTTCGCGCCAATCTGCTAAGTCAGGGCTTTGATCTGTGCGGCAGCCAATCCCAAATCATACCGATCATGGCGGGAAGTGAAGCAAACACTATTTGGCTACGTGACCAATTAGAGAAAGAAGATATTTTTGGCGCGGTCTTTTGCGCGCCTGCCACCCCTAAAAATAAAACATTAATTCGCTTCTCGATAAACGCACATCATGAACAATATGAATTAGATCGTGTAATAGAATGCTTCATCAGGTTAGCCCATAAAAGGCCTGACATTCCATTTTTCAAAAGCTGATTATACGATTGTTCTAACCATTTAATGAAACGTTAATGAGATTTAAATAAGTCAAAAAATTACCTGTTGTTTACAAAGAAATATTTTTCTTTTACCTTACTGAAACAATTCCTCAGCATCAAGGGCCTCTAGATAGTGATGATAGGAGAGAATTTTATCCAGGCTTAAATCAAATAATACAGAGCCTTCAACATAAGCATAATAATAAACATCATCTGAACTGAACTTTTGCGCAGGAATAAGACTATTCGCCCATTCATCCCAATGAGGAATAACTTGATTAGATTGCCAATAACAAGGAATTTTTTCCCGACTCATCAATTGATCTAACACTTCTTCAGAAGCGCCATTATCCAAAGCTAAATCATAATGTAATTTCATGTCCGCTTCGTTTTTTACAATTAGAAAACTAATATTGGCATCATCATCCAACATCAGAAAAGTCCCCGAATTATCTGCGAGATAAAATTCGACTATACCCTTCTTGTTACATAAATCCCAAAAAAGTTGTGCGAATTTTTTATCATGTAAGCAACTGGGCGAGGTAATGGATAGCATGCGGACAATCATATCCGACATGGATTGATAATATTGCAATTGTAGGTCATGAATGCTTTTGGTGATAAGCTCGGCTACATCGGGATCACTTTTTTTAATATAGCGATCAATTAAACCTTCGTTAAATGCAGCAATGGCCAGTTTTTCATCAGCTTGTCCAGTAAGCAAAATTTTCTTAATATTAGAATCTTCGATACGACGACAAAACTCCAGTCCATCCATTCCAGGCATAGCATAATCCACAATTACTACGGAAATTTCTGAAAATCGCTTTGGATTATATACTTCCGCATGAATTGCTGCTAAGTCAAGATTGACAGTATGGTTGGTTAGCGGACAGTTCTTAGCCTCGGTATATTCAGTAATACATCGCTGACTAAGCATCTCCAGTTCACCACGTTTTTTGTGTATACAACGTAACGCCTCAAATGGTGAGTCAAAAACCAGGTAAGCCAGTCCTTCATCCAGCTGTAAGACAAAATTCAATAAAAAATCACGACTGTCATCGACAAAAACAGCCGTACTTGGAAAGTAACAGGTGGGTATAGAGAAATGATGCATGGCTCCTCCTGAGCAAACGTTCCAATTTATTAACCCTGGAATCCTGAATGAATTGGATTGTCTCAGGATTATAACCTGTTTATAAAATATCATAGTTGCCTACTTTAGCCAAATTATTTACGTTTTATAAGCAGGTACAATAGCGGCTCATTTCCTTTAAAGCCTTACTTTATTCTTTCAATTCGACAATTTTTAATAATTTGGTATATATTAAGAATGTCCTTACATTAAAAGGATTATTTTCCAAACACACCTTACTCTCATAAGCGCAACTAACAAGGAATGGTATGGCAACTAAAAAGATGAAGGAAGCAACGATGGGTGATCTTCAACGGAATTGGGGCTGGGTTTTAGGGTTGGGGATTTTATTTGTTATTTTAGGATTTATTGGTTTAGGTAGTGTCGTAGGTTTAACTTTATTCAGTATCCTTTTTTTTGGCGCATTACTCATTATTTGTGGAATAACTCAGATAATTGATGTCTTTCAACATAAAGAATGGAAGGGTATCATTTGGCAAGCCTTAATTGCAGTGTTATATATTGCGGCAGGGTGCGTCGTTTTTTATGATCCTACTTTAGCGTCAGCATTATTCACCGCGATTCTTGCCGGTATCTTAATTGTAATTGGTCTCACCCGCATCATTATGGCGTTCACTCTAAAGGAGTCCAAGGGCTGGCTATGGTTACTACTAGCTGGAATTACAGCCATAGTATTAGGTGTTTTAATTATGATGCATTGGCCAATGAGCGGATTTTGGGTCATCGGATTATTCATCGCCATTGAAATCATGGTCACTGGCTGGACCTATATTTTTATCGCTTTAGCCTTACGAGGTGAACGTTCAAAATCATTAAAAAAAGCATAACCCGTTACCAGTTGGGTCATCCAGACCCAACTACCTCATCGATAACTGGAAAACTTAAAGTAAATAAGGCATATTCATTTTCTTTTGCATCGCACGTTATGTTGCCGCCAAAGCCATTCATTACCAATTTACAAAAAGATAAACCAATACCTGTACCCATAAACGTTGTGGTATAGAAATGATTAAATAACCGAGATAATTGTTGGGTAGTCATCCCCTTACCGGTATCTTTAAAATATAAATAATTAAATTTGTCACCACATGCAGTCCATATAGTTATTTCACCTCGCTGCGCTACGGCTATCACATAAAGCGCATTTTTTATAAGATTAAATAACACATGCTGCATTAACAGTTTGGAACCCCTGAAAATGAAATCCCCCGACCAGGAGATTAACGCGCGCTCTGCTGACGTTTGAAAAGGGTATCTGTCTATTGCCTCACTGAGACATTCTTTAACCGAGCACGTTTCGAACAAACAGTTTTGCAAAGAGTTTTCACGACCTGCCTTGATTAAAAGCATGTCGATAATTGTATTGGCGTAGTCAATTTCACCAACAATGCGATCGCTAACTCCCTTAAGCTCATGCAAACGCCGTTGCCGTAACGGGGTTGATATTAACTCATGCTCTTTTGCCACCTGATATCCCTCAACTAAACCGGGAAGATAATGCACTAAGGCTTGTGCGCCACTCTTTATGCCTAATAAAGGAGTTCTTAATTCATGAGCTATCATTCCTGCCGCAGCAGCCACTCCAGCTAACTTTTGTTGTTGCAACATGGCTGTCTTATAATTTAAGGTAGAGCCGGCTAAAACCGTAAATAAAATCACCAGGCTCATCTCAATATGCTCCTCCCCAAAATACATCTGGGTGGAAAAAAGAGCATAGGCAATCAGGGCAAACAAAACGCCCAAGACCAAAACAATGGATAAACTTAGTAAATCAACAAGTAAAAC
This sequence comes from Legionella sp., assembly GCA_030694525.1. GTDB lineage: Bacteria > Pseudomonadota > Gammaproteobacteria > Legionellales > Legionellaceae > Legionella. Next base: position 6,590 of record JAUXYG010000206.1, read on the forward strand.
CAATAAAAAAACACTACACAGCAAGGACATAGCCGATATAGCATTGGCCTGATTCATTAAAAACATAAAAGTAAAAAAGAAGGGCAAGGTAAATAATAAAGTAAAAAACCAATACCATGAAACGTATTTTTTATATTGATTACGCCAATAAGGCGTCAGCATTAATACCAGACCAAGCATACTGCCTATGAGACGTAATTCCAGATTTTCATAAGGTTGCGGGAACCAGAAAACCCAGACAAAATAAAATAAAGGAAAACCGAAAAAACCTATGGCACCCACTGCAATCAATTGATGAGCTGAATTAAATAAACTCCGCTGCATGGAATCATCTAAATGTCGAACAATTTTTTTAAACTGCCACATCCTTGCTCCTTAGACCTTTATCTTGAATCATGTTAACACTCTTTCACTTGCAGCTACCAATAATGCCAGAGCAAACCCTTACCTGTAAGAAAAGAAATATCATAAAGGAATACATCGAATCAAAAAACAGATTTGATGTACCACTTTACTGGTTAAAGTGGATTCTGAAAGATACCGATGATTTCTTCCAAACTGCCATTAAAGAGGAATCGATGCTATGATGCGGACTAAATAATCTGTAATTCGCGCGACAATGAAATCAAGAACATTACGTATTGCTACCCGTCAAAGCCCGCTTGCATTATGGCAGGCTAATCATGTTAGAAACATATTGTTAGCACAATGGCCTATGTTGACTATTGAACTTCTGCCCATGGTTACTTCAGGAGACAAATTCCTGAAAGACAAATTGTTAGCGGAAGGGGGTAAGGGATTGTTTGTTAAAGAACTGGAAGAGGCTCTACTGGATAAACGTGCAGACCTAGCGGTTCACTCCACAAAGGACATGCCAGCAATGCTTCCTGATGGATTATGCCTGGCCGCCATTTGTAAACGCGATAATCCTTTTGATGCTTTGATTAGTTTAAATTATTCCAGTATAGACGCATTACCCCTCGGTGCTATTATCGGAACTTCAAGTCTAAGAAGACAATCGCAATTATTGGCCTACAGGCCCGATTTCATCATAAAAACACTGCGAGGTAACATCAATACCCGTCTGGCAAAGCTTGGTGCAGGCGAATACGATGCTATAATTCTCGCAGCAGCAGGTCTAGAGCGTATGGGCTATGAGGGATTAATGACTCAAATATTATCTGAGAACATGATGCTTCCCACTTGTGGGCAAGGAGCATTATGTATTGAGAGCCGAGCAAATGATGCCGAAATTCTGAAGCTTATCCGTGTATTAAACAACAATGAATCTGCTCTATGTGTTACTACCGAGCGCCAGGTCAATGCACAGTTAGGGGGTAATTGTCATGTTCCCTTGGCCGTATTCTGTACCTTGTCTGCAACGAATGAAATTGTTCTGCGTGCTCGCATATTAAGTCTTGATGGGGTACATATAATCGAAGATCAGCAAAAAGGGTCTATCGAAGAGGCGCAACAAATCGCAGAGCGCTGTACGCAGGCTTTATTTTCTCAGGGAGCTGCGGCCTTAATTAACGCCGCAAAAATATGAAGCAATTACAAGGATTACGCATTTTAAACACCCGCCCTCAACAACAGGCCGCGGTTCTCACTCAATTGATTGAAGATGAGGCCGGTATTGTTGTTTCCTGTCCCACTATAGAGATTCAAGCGACCCAGAATAATTGGGTCAGCACTTTGCCGGATTTAAATACAGTATCTCACGCTATTTTTATCAGTGCGAATGCGGTGAACTATTCTTTGGAAAAGCTTCGGCTGAATCATCATTGGCCTGGCTCGATTAATATTATTGCTATTGGCGAAGGCACTGCTAAAGCATTAAACCAATTCAATGTTAACGCCCATGATATTCCTTCCTTTCCTGACAGTGAGCATTTATTAAAATTAACAAGCCTTAGGTACTTAAAAAATCAAACCGTGCTATTATTCAAGGGATGCGGCGGTAGAAATCTTATTGAAAAAGACTTAATAATCAAAGGCGCTCAGGTGTTAACACTTGATGTTTACCGTCGAGTCATGCCAAAAATCAATAAGGGATTTTTGAATTCTATCTGGCGTGATGATATGGTGGATATTATACTGTTAACTAGCGAACAATCGATTCGTAACCTTTTTAAAATGTTTCCTGAACAAGCCCTGACTTGGCTGCAAAATAAACCTTGTCTTGTGATCAGCAAACGATTAGCAGAAATTGCATCAAAATTTGGTATCAAAAAAATAATTACTAGCCATCCTAATCGGATGATGAATACGTTGTTTGACTATAATCAAGGATTAATACATGGCCAACAGCTCTGAAGAAGAAAACAAAGAAACCAGACCATTAAAAAAAACCACCGCGTTACCAAACCCTAGCGAGAAGGCATCTTCCCAAAATGCCGATTGGGCTCATTACTACCCCTGGCTCATTGGTCTTGCGCTCGCCACAGCTCTGTTATCAGTTGGTATCGCACTGTACACGGTTCAGAATAGTCACGATTCGCAACAAAAGTGGATTGATGAAAATAAATCTCTATCTTCACAACTTAACCAATTAGAACAAAAGCAAGGCAAGGCGCAAGAACTAATTGATGCCAAAGAAGATCAGATACAGCAGGCACAACAAGAATTACAAAATAAAATGGACGATGTTACCACTCAGCTAGATAAAGCCATGACGCAACGATTATATCAAAATGAGGACTGGCTTCTACTTAAAGCACGCTATTATATGGAACTGGCACAAATAAATACCCATTGGAGTGATAATTACAGTGCGACAATAGCTTTACTAGAGCAGTCGGATAAATTACTGACTCAGCTAAATGATCCCAAAGTCTTTACTGTAAGACAAGCTATAGCGCAAGAAATAGCACAATTGAAAGTTTCCCCATCACTTGATATTGCCGGTTTACTAAGTCAATTAGATGCAGCACAAACAAGTGTTGATTCCCTTACCCTACAACCGCCTCATTCAGGAATTAACGACCAATCTGTCGAACAAAACACAACATCCACAAATAATACTACCTGGCGTACACGTTTTAATGAAAGTGTCAGCCTACTTGAAAAAATGGTGGTTATCCGGCGCAATGATGAAGATATCAAGCCTTTAATTTCGCCTTTAATGGAGTCTGTTTTAAAAGACAGTATCCGGTTAAATTTACAAGAGGCGCAATGGGCGATATTAAATAATAATCCATTGGTTTATGAGCTGACCTTAAAACAGGCTATCAGAACTTTGAACAGAGGCTTCAATGAAGACTCACCAAATACAACGGTTTTGTTAAAGAAACTAAATGAATTGCAAGCAATCAATTTAAAGATGGAAAAACCAAAGATCGGCACCGCATTACCTTTATTAAACCAACTCATTGAAAATAAAAAATTGCTAATCAATGCTCCAGTACCCAGCAACAAGGGAGAGAATAAATCATGATGCGCGTTCTAATTGCCTTTGTTATTTTATTAGGATCAGTATATCTGGGAATTCAACTGAGTCATGATCCAGGGTATGTTTTAGTTAAAATGAATCACTGGACTATTGAATCCACCGTTTGGGTGATGGTATTTGGTTTGATTCTGCTGTTTATGATCGCACATATTTTATTACAAATTGCGCACAAGCTCGCAAAAACACCTGGTGAATTAAGTAAATGGAATTCAAAACGACTGGCACAAAAGGCGCAGGCAACTACACGATTAGGGCTTATCGAATACAGTGAAGGTTATTGGCAGAAAGCGAAACATCACTTAATTCAGGCGCTCCCTAACACAGATACTCCTTTACTTAATTATCTCACTGCAGCTCGCGCAGCACAAAAAATGGGCGATAGTCAGCTTCGTGATAATTATTTACGCGAAGCGCAACAATCCGTGCCTGAAGCAAAAATAGCGGTTGAACTGACTCAAGCTCAATTACAATTGGCCAATCATCAATGGGAACAAGCATTAGCTACTTTGAGGCATTTGCAAGATTTAGCTCCACGTCACCCTTATGTATTAAAGTTATTAATGAAACTTTATGAGCAAGTCAGAGATTGGCCTCAGCTTATTGAGTTACTTCCAGATTTAAAACGCTATGGTGTAGTCTCGGATCAAGATTTTGAACAATTACAAAGTAACACTTATTTACAGGCATTAAGTGACTTAGCGAAACAAAATCAATCTAAGGCTGCGGATGATTTGTTTCACTCTTTACCAAAATCAGTGAGCCATAATTCGGAAATCATTGCCGAGTATGTTCGTCTTTTAATTAAAAATCAGAATCTTTCCAAAGCTGAATCCCTACTGCGAAAAAGCCTAAAAAAACAATTCGATGCCCAACTGATAGAGCTTTATGGATTATTAAATTGTGAGGCTGGACAGTTGGCTTTTGCTGAATCCCTGCTTAAAAAAAATCCTCGCTCTGCAGCATTACTTCTCTGCCTTGGGCGCTTGTGTATCGCCCAGCATTTATGGGGTAAGGCCAAAACTTATCTGGAGCAGTCGATTGAATTAAATCCAACTCCGATAGCGTATAACGAATTAGGTAAACTTCACGAGCGATTAAATGATTCGTTCCTCGCCTGTGAGAACTTTAAGAAAGGATTGTTGCTAGCTACGAAATAGTAGCTACCCTTGGGTAAGTAACTTTTGAGTGACTATAAATGGAAAATTTTCTTGGATTAAATGAATTATTTGACTACGGGCTTTATCTACGAGGCTTTTTTATTACTCTCTATGCGATTATCTTATTTAGAACCAACTCCGCGCGTCTTTTTGGCAGCCATTCCCCTTTAGATTTGGTTATATATATCATTCTTGGTGCCATATTAGGAGAGGCTATAGTGAATAATATTCCTCTACTACCGTCCATGATAGTTAGTACCTTGATTATAGCCATTCATCGATTCCTCGCTTATCTTTCCTACAAATACCATGCGATTGGAAAATATATTAAAGGAGATAAACTTCCTATTGTGAAAGATGGAAAGTATATTCAAAAAAACCTACGCTGCTGCAAAATAACGCCCAACGATATCTTACAGGCATTACGTATTCAGCATGGTCTGGAAAAAATTGATACGATAAAAACAGCAACTCTTGAGCGCGGTGGTCAGATCTCTTTCATATTAAAAGGAAAATGAAAAATCTATTTTAAGCATACATTAGACTCATGACACGCTTCATTACATTCAATTGTATTTTGTTCCGTTTGTATGGTCACATGTTGAATCTGAAATTTGGTTTTTAATGTATTCACTATCTTACCCCGCGCTTCGTCTGATAATGTTTGCTTTGGCATATAAAAATGAACAGACAATGCATTCTCCTGAGTACTCATCGCCCAAATATGTAAATCGTGGATACTTTCTACTCCAGGGGTAGATAAAAGAAAATCATGAACTGCACCCAAAGAGATGTTGCGGGGAACCCCATCTATTATTAAGCGAAAACTATCGGAAAATAAGGACCATGTTCCTCTGAGGATGACCAAGGCAATTAATAAACCGACTACAGGATCAATCCACAACCACCCTGTAATGTAGATTAACCCTGCCCCTATAACTACTCCAACAGAAATTAAAGCATCATACAATAGATGAAGATAAGCGCCCCGGATATTTAAATCTTCGGTTCCCCGCAGGAAAAGCATTGCAGTAACTCCGTTAACTACAATACCGATTCCTGCAACTATCATGACTGATACAGCTTTAATTTCCTGGGGTGAAATCAGTTGATACATCGCCTCGGTTGCGATAATACCACAGGTAAATACCAGCAATATTCCGTTTACTAATGCTGCCAGAATTGAGGTTTTTTTCCAACCATAAGTAGCACGTTCAGTAGGTTTTCGTTTCATGAGGCCGGTAGCAATCCATGCTAAAATTAGACTTAACACATCACCTAAATTATGGAACGCATCTGCTAATAAACTCGTTGAATTTGCTATATAAGCAAATATTATTTGTAAAATGACAAAAAGACTATTAGCAACAATCGCAATCAGAAACGCTTTATTATAGGTCACTTCGCTATGATGATGTGTATGATTATCCGCCCCATGATGAGAATGAGTCATTACCGGTCCTATTTTGATTCTTCAGTATAATAATTAATGCCAATTTTAATCCTGTCGCGAGTTTTTTGTTTTCGCCATGCATTCGTATCACGTAATGAATAAACGCACCCACAATATTCCTGTTTGTAGAACTCTTCCCGCTTGGCAATCTCATACATCCGTTCAGAGCCACCGTTCTTTCGCCAGTTATAGGTCCAATATTCCAGCTCAGGATAGTGACTTGCTGCACGGATCCCAGAATCATTAATTTGATTCATATCTTTCCAGCGCGATATTCCCAAGGAACTGCATATCACCGGAAACCCATGCTCATGTGCATATAACGCGGTACGTTCAAAACGCATATCAAAGCACATAGTACATCGCTTTCCCCGTTCAGGCTCCCATTCCAGACCTTTGGCCCGCTCAAACCAATTTTCCTTATCATAATCTGCGTCAATAAAAGGTATATTATGCTTTTGGGCAAATGCTACATTTTCCTGTTTCCGAATTTCATACTCCTGTACGGGATGGATATTCGGATTATAAAAAAATATGGAAAAATTGATTTCGGAAAACACCAAAGCCTCCATGACCTCACCCGAACAAGGGGCACAACAGGAGTGCAACAATAATTTGTCTGCACCATTTGGTAATTCAAGTTTTTCTCTCTCTATCATTTTGTAACATCCACTGCATTAATAAAATGTTTTCTATAATAAACCAATTCATTTATTGAGTCTTTGATATCATCCAAAGCTAAATGTTTGGACTCTTTGGTTATGCCAGCTAACAGCTCTGGTCGCCAACGTATAGCCAATTCTTTCAGGGTACTCACATCGAGATTGCGATAATGGAAAAACGTTGCGAGCTCAGGCATGTATTTGTATAAAAATCGGCGATCCTGGCAGATACTATTTCCACACATAGGAGACTTACCTTTATCAAGATACTGTTTTAGAAACTCAATCGTGGCCTGTTCCGCATCCGATTCACCAATCGTACTTTCAAGTACTCGCTTTACCAGACCTGATTGATTATGTTGTCTGGTATTCCATGAATCCATACCATCGATCAAATCCTTAGGCTGAGATATTGCAATTACAGGTCCTTCAGCAAGAATGTTAAGATTCGCATCAGTAACGACAGTTGCTATCTCGATAATTCGATCCTGTTCTGGCTCAAGACCAGTCATTTCCAAATCGATCCAGATTAAATTTTGATTATTTTTCATTTGATTTCCATGAGTTTATTATAAGTTGGACACAAGCCACTCGGTGTTGATGTAATGCCTCTTTAATAGCACTACCTTCATAACCAAGTGCTATTAAAGATTGAGGGTTCACTTTAGCACATTCTGCAAGTATATATTGCCACAAATGTCTTTGTTGATAATTTACCGGTTTTCCGCAACCCTCTGCATCTGCTTGACACGCAATCAACATATTATCAAACAGATTAGGGCGACGAAAGGCATCACAGCGCTCTAATAGTTTCACGATTGTATTCGCTCTTAATTCAAAAAGACGATGGATCGTTAGATGATGTCTTGATGTCATAACCGCCAAATTTCGATACTCATTTGGGATGCGTAAACGGGCACACAATGATTCGATTACCGCAACACCTTTTTCTTCGTGGCCGTGATGTTTTGGCCATTCATTAACAGGAGTTTTTGCTTTTCCCAGGTCATGTACTAAGGCGCAAAAGCGAGTAACCGGATCGGTACTCAGTTTTACTGCAGCGTGTAAAACCATTAAAGAATGGACTCCGCTATCAATTTCTCGATGGTAATGATAGGAGTTGGGAACACCAAAAAGCGCTTCGATTTCAGGTATAATAATTGATAATGCATCACATGCTCTTAGTACTAAAATAAATTGCTCCGGGTTTTTTTCATCAAGGCTACGTTGCCATTCTTGCCACACGCGTTCTGGAACCAAATGATCCAATTCACCCCGTCTCACCATAGCATACATTAATAATCGGGTTTCATTGGCTAATTTAAAACCCAGATGATGAAAGCGAGCAGCGAAACGGGCAACACGCAATACTCTTACCGGATCTTCAATAAACGCTGGAGATACATGACGAAGAATCTTGTCTTTAAGATCCTGCTGCCCATGATATGGATCTATTATTAGTCCCTGTTCATCCATAGCCATGGCATTTATAGTTAAATCACGACGTGCCAAGTCTTCTTCCAGAGTTACTGATTTACTAAAATCACATTCGAAACCATAATAACCCGGTGCAGATTTTCGTTCTGTACGGGCCAAGGCATATTCTTCATTAGTTTGTGGGTGTAAGAAAACAGGAAAATCACGGCCAACCTGTCTAAATTTTTGGTCTAATAATTCTTGGGGCGACGCACCCACTACAACCCAATCGCGTTCCTTCACAGGTAAACTTAAAAGTTGATCACGAACCGCTCCACCTACCAGGTATACTTTCATTAAATGTCTTTTACCCTCATACTATACAATTATAAAACACCCATTATAGTATAGATTGCAAGCATGAGTAAAAGACGCATTAATAAACGCCAGTCTGCACGGATCGAGAAAATTCAGCAAACCTATCAGAACGCCATTGCTGACAGTAATGAGACGCTTAATGATGGATTAGTGATTACGCGATTTAGTCGTCACGTTGAAATTGAAAATGATTTGGGATTACGCTTACGCTGCTCGATTCGCCCTAATCTCGAGGTCTTGGTAGCTGGTGATAGGGTCATTTGGCAAGAAGAGGGAACCAATCAAGGGGTAGTTGTCAGTCTTTACCCACGTAAATCAGTTCTCGCAAGACCCACTAATACTGGTACAAAAAAACCGGTGGCTGCAAATATTACCCAATTAATAATTGTGCTTGCGCCGAAGCCTGAAATAAGCTGGCCCTTACTTGATAGTTATTTAATTATGGCTGAGTTGCTGCATTTGAAAGCGGTTATATTATTGAACAAGACCGATCTGCCTTGTGAGTCAATCAAAGCACAGTTATTGAATAATTATAAATCTTTATCTTATCAGATCATTATGACTAACAAAGGTGACGTTAACGGTGTAGAACTCTTAAAGGAAACTCTAAATAACCAAATCAGTGTTTTTATCGGTCAATCAGGTGTGGGTAAATCCTCACTTATTTCTAAATTTTTACCTCATGAAGAAAATATTGCTACCAATGAAATTTCTGAAGGTTCCGAATTGGGGAAACATACTACGAGTAATTCTTACTATTATCATATACCCAGTGGCGGCGCATTAATCGATTCTCCAGGAGTACGAGAATTTAGTTTATGGGATATCAGTGCAACAGACATTGCTCAGGGTTATATCGAATTCAAACCTTATTTATCACAGTGTAAATTTCGCAACTGCACGCATGTAGACACTCCTTTTTGTGCCATTATAGAGGCGCTCAATAAAGGAGAGATAGCTCAGAACAGATATGAGAATTTTATTAAATTGACTGTTCAATATGGTGCTAATAGTAAAAGTAAATTTTAAGATCATTTATTAAAGAGATCTGCCTAATGGTTGCATTGTAGGTTAAGTCTATCCTATTCAAAAGGTGCAGCCTGTCCGCGAAGCGTAGTACGATAAATTGACGCTCAAATCTCCACATCACTCAAAATTATTATTCAGCTCAGGTCGTTTCATCTCGTATAACGTATTAATAATAGGGCTTGCTAATAAACGATAAGGTGATCAATGGTACATAGGCTAATCCCGTAATACGACTTCGTCTATTACGGGCTACAATTGGTTAGAAAATTTGTTAATTTGTAGCCTGTATTAGCGATAGCGTAATACAGGAAAGGCGACGCTCGTTTTATAAAATATCCAAACAATAATTTGATTATGATATTTGAGTAAGATTTAAGATTAAAATTCTTAGACTTAGATTTAGACTAAGATTTAGACTTATTTAGATTTGGATTTAATATTAATTGATATTTAAAAGGCAAAAAAAAGCGGCTATTAAGCCGCTTTCTAGAATAAAACCCTGGCGATGACCTACTTTCACA
>JAUXYG010000141.1 GCA_030694525.1 Legionella sp.
GGTGATCAAATACGACCGGAATCACTGATCAAATGCTCCGGAATCGGTGATCAAGTAACACCGGAACCACTGATCAAGTGTTTCCGGAATCTGCGATCAAATGCGGCCGGAATTGGTGATCATTTCGCTCCGGAATACACATCCATCCGGCCGCATTCACATTTTTGTTTATCTATTAATGTTCTTTTAATTTCAAATTGCTTCTTATTGTCATTATGCTTTTTTAATTCAAGGGACAACGTAGTTATTCTTTCTCGAATTTTATTTAAACTGTTATTGGATGTTTCTAACCTTGGTATTAGTTCACTCAAATTAGATTCAGTAACCATTTTATCTTTTTCTGCTACAAGACGCTCTCTTCTGTCTGTTATTTTCGTTTCCAGACTGGTTTTCTTGTTATCTAATATTTTTGCTTGTTCAGCAAGAGAATTTCTCTGCTCAGGTCTCAGACAAAATGATATAAAGTTTGTTTCATCGTCAAAATTTAAGTTCTTTAATGCACTCTTGAAGCTTATCTCCAATTCACAAAGCTGAGGTTCTCTTTCTGAAATTTGATCTCTTAAAGTTTGAATTTTAGTTTGGGTTGCCTCGAAATTACGAGCAAAACTGTCTAATTCCTTTTGAACAATACTTTTAGTCCTTTCAGCTTCCTGAAGTTCTTGTTCTATTATGGCTTCCTCTTCGTCTGGTTGTTTAATGCCAAACAGTTTGGTTCGCTGTTCATTAATTTCAGAATATTCTTTGTTGATATTTTCAAAACTTGTTTGCTTTTCAGATAAAGATAACTTTAATGTTGCAATAATAGCTTCCAAGGGGTTAATTTCATTATTTATCTGAGTAAAGTCTCTTTCTATAGTTGCACGTTCTTCTTGCTTGATATTCCAGTTTGTTAACCGTAAGTTAAGATCGATTAATATCTGCTCAGTATTTGAATAAGATATTTCTTTAATACTAAATTTTTTTAACCTTTTGAGAGCTGCTTGTTCAAACAAATTTAGTTCGGCCGTTAATTGACTAATTTGTTTTTCACATCTTTGTAACTCTTTTTCAGACTGATTCTTTTCATGCAATGCATTGGATTTTAGCTGGGTAATACTTGATATTTTTTGTTGAATATCGTCCTGTAACGTCTTTATCTCTCGGATTTCTTGTTCAAAATCTTCAGCCTTATTAATCAATTGCGATAAAGATTCAATTTTTATTTCAGTCTCATGAAGTTGAGGAATATTATTTTCTGCATAAGGATGTATTTTTGAGCCACATAAAGGACATGGCTTATCATTCTCTAATTTTTGTCTTTCAGATTCCAAACTAGCTATCTTTTGCAGATATGCCATTTCTCTCAGTAGATTATCTTTCTCTGTACGATATTCTCTCAGTATGCGATCACCTAAAAGCTGGCTTAAGTTATCACTTATCAGTGCAGTTTGATTTCGAATCCCAGATAATTTTGTCTGATGCTCCGTTTCTTGCTGTATATATTGTTCCAATCCATTTTGGTCATCTTTTAATTTTTCATTCAGAATTTTTATTGTATTGTTAATTTCAGTTAGTGATGTCTGTAATGTAACTAATCCTTTTAATTGTTCTTCAATACCTGTGAGTTGGCTAATTAACTCTGCGTCCTCTGCATGTTCTTCTATATAATCACCAGCAACCTTTTGTTTTTGTTTTAATAAATGTATTAACTCTTTTTTCTCGTTTAATTCATCATTCCTAGAAGCAATTTCAGCAGAGTATTTTTCAATATCTCTTTGATACTCTTCAATTATTTTTTTCTTGTCAATTAACTGCTGATCTTTATGGCGAACTTTTTTAAAAATTTCAGACATTATTTTTTGTTTACTTTTAATATCTGTTAATTTTTGCTCGGCGTTGATTAAGTGTTCTTTCTGACTTTCAATGGCAGATTTCATTTCTGGGATCTTCAAGTCTTCATTGGAAAGAGCTTGCTTGTCACTAGTATGCTGCTTTCTATATTCTTTGAGGGTGGCATAAGGCCCATCTAGTTCCATTGCCTTATTAGCTTGAGCTAGTCTATTTCTATCCGCGCTAAACGCCTCCCAGTCCCTATTTAAAGTTTCATATTCTTTTGTTAACTCAGCTATTTCTTTATTTAGCATTTCAATGGTAGTTAACCAATTAATAGCGATGCTTAATTTTTGAGTTTCATTTATCAAACCTTCTTCTTGCCCTTTTTTTTCAAGAATTTCAGCCTGATAAATTTTTTCCTGTTCATCGCTAAGAAGTACGATGCCACTCAACTCAGCTTGCATTAAATTTAATTTATCTCTTTCTTCTCTTGTTTTCTCATGAACACGTTTAGATATTTCGCTATAAATTTCAGTGCCAGTAATCTGTTCAAGAATTGGCGCTCGTTCATCTGGTGTAGCCATCAAAAAGGCTGCAAAACCACCCTGAGCTAAAAGAATCGATCGGGTAAATCGTTCAAAGTCCATTCCTGTTTTTTCTTCAATAACATTCGCAACATCTCGTTTTTTGGATTCAAGAATTTGGCCTGTCAAAGCATCGATTATTTCATGTTTGGATTCACCAAGAATACCATCAGTTTTTCTTCTGGCTTTATGCTGGCTCCAATGACATGTAAATTTTCCTTGTTGTGATTCAAAGGTGACCTCTGCATAACACTCGGCCGTTTGTTGCGACATCAATTGATTGCTACTTTTAGTGAGCTTGCCTAAACGAGGTGTTGCCCCATAAAGCGCTAAACATATTGCATCCAGGATTGTTGACTTGCCTGCACCAGTTGGACCAGTAATAGCAAAAATTCCGTTTGAGATAAATTCAGGTGTTGAAAAATCAATTAACCATTCACCATATAGTGAGTTTAAGTTTTTAAATCTTAGTTCAAGTATTTTCATATAGCCCGCTTATTCAGCATTTAAGTCATCTTCTTGAATAGACTTGATTATTTCATTATAAATAGTCACCATTTCCATTCTTTCATCTTTTGGAACATCATTGACGTCCAAGCAACGCTCAAATACGTCTTGTTCATTCAAATCATCTAACGTTTCATCTTCCTGTATTTGACTAATAACTCGATCTATCACTCTTTTATTCTTGATACGACGAATTTCTAATAATGAACCCTCTAAATTTTGGTCCATTAGTTCTCGTAAATTACCAACAAGCTCATTACCAGCATATTCAATCTCTAACCAAGCTTTGCTTTCTTGATCTTTCAACATATCAATTTCTTTTTGAATTTTTTCCAAATTTCCAGTCAGTCTTACTAATGGTTGAAAGCAAGGCACCGAGATCTCTTCAATAGTACGAAAACCCTCTTCAAATTTAATTTGAATAACCTTCTTTTGTTGTTTAGCTTCACCAAACCCCATTGGGATAGGCGATCCTGAATAACGAATATGTTCATTTTGACCAACAATTTGTGGTACATGTAAATGCCCAAGAGCTAGATAGTCAATACATGAAGGAAATATTGAAGCACTGACATGAGCCAAAGATCCAACATATAATTCTCTGACACCATCCCCTTCAATAGTTTGGCCGCCAGCAGCAAATAAGTGCCCCATACCAATGATGGGTACTCGTAAATTCGGATTATCTTTATTGAATTCATTTTGTAAATTTTCCGCCACAGCACAAACTTTGGCATAATGGATTTTTAGACCTTGGATTAATTTTGTATTTTTATCATCAACCGTTTCACCTGCTTCAGCAGTACGAAGGTCTTTATCTCTTAAATAGGGAACAGCACAAATTAGTGCCTCAGGATTGTCACGATGATCCTTCAGAATGATAACTTCATCGTCAGGCTGTTCAGTCATTGCACCTATAACATATACATTCAATGCCCGCAAAATATCTTTAGGAGCATCTAAAAATGAAGGGGAATCATGATTTCCAGCTATAACAACGATATGGCGACATGTTGAATTAGCAACTTTGCATAAAAATTGATAATACAATTCTTGTGATTTATTGCTTGGAGTACTGTTATCAAAAATGTCACCTGCAATTAGCAATATTTCTATATTTTCTTTACGAATTATATCAACCAGCCAATTTAAAAATGCAGCAAACTCATCATAGCGTTTGTGTCCGTAAATTGTTCGGCCTAAATGCCAATCAGAAGTATGAAGTATTTTCATTATATAACCTAAAAACTATTAACTGGGAATATAGCACGTATATTCATCTAAATATGACGTAAGCAGGCTAATTTAAGCAGTTTTTGCTTTCGGTGGATTTTGCAAAGCCTTGCGCCGATCTTCACACTCCTGCCGGCGTTTTTTAATTATGGTTCTAAACTCCTCGATTTTCTGTATATCACTCATGATGTCATCGTTTTTTGGTAATGGCATACTGTTACCGCTGGCTTTGTCGTGGCCTGAATTTTCTGAAGCGTGTTTCATTGCCCAATAGACAGTTTCATAATCCGAATCCTCAACAATAACTCCTGCAAGGCTTTGTGTGCGAACGTCAGAATCGAAACGAGCAACCACATTATTCAATAGAAGCTCTTCGACTAATCTCTCCCATGTTTCTCGCAGATCAGAATAGAAATCTTTGACATCCCGGCGGCGAGTATCATCATCGAGGTACGTTTTACTAGTAAAAGCTTGAGCGCGATTTTTTAGAAGTTCAATACGTTTATTAACAGGTGTGGCTTGCCAATGTTTATCGCTGCTTTGAATAATCCCAAATCCTTTTTCCTCTGATTTATGGATATAATGTTCTAGCCAGGGTATGCCGTATTCTGCAGCATATTTTTTTATTTCGCTATAAAACAAAATATTGTGGGTGAAAATCACGACCTGTCGATTCTTAGCTTCTCTTGCAAGGCGTTGTGCAACTCGGCGCAACCGTAGGTGATCAAGTGAAGAAACTGGATCATCTATAATAATACCATGTTGGATAGGTTCGCGCTTTACCTCAGCCAAGAAGCATGAAAGAGCCAAAGCTCGTTGCTCACCTTCACTTAAAACATCACTGTTTGATACAGACGCTGTAGTTTTAAGATTAACACCAACTAGTGTGGTGCCACGTTCCGTTCGGCTTTCGACGGTAAATGGAATGTGGGTAAGGTCCAGCTCATTGATTTCATTCAAAATATTATTCTTCAGGTCATCTGTGAACAGTATTTTTCGCAGGTGGGTGATTTTCTTGGAAGGGTTAGAGGTATCGAGTGCTGAAATGCATTTATTCAAATTTGCAAACAACGTAATATCCTCCAGGCGCTGTAAAAAGATATCAATATCAGCGGTAAACCGTTTTTGGTCCTTCATGATGGCTTGCTGCTCTTGCAGCTTCACGAAGCGTTCACTATCAGCGCATTCTTTTTTTAAATCTTCAATTTCCATGTTCAATACGGCGATATCATCCTCTAATTGCTTATAAATAGTCGTAACAGTGATGGTGGGTTGGGTAAATTTCTGCGCTTTAATGCATGCTTGTAACTCATCTAACAGCTCAGATGCTTCTGTGAAGAAAGTAAGGATATTACTAGTAATTGTTTTGCGCTCTTCGCTTATAGCAGCATATTGCTGAAGCAGCGTTTCGTATTCTGCTTTTGGGGGCAGGTTCAATTTAACGAGTACATCAGCTCTATCACTCAGCACCTGCACTGCCTGCTGTGCATCTTGAGCAGCTTTATCAGCTACGAACTGCTCAAACCGCTTCAGCCTTTCCGATGCTTCCGAATCAAGT
>JAUXYG010000005.1 GCA_030694525.1 Legionella sp.
AAACCTGGCTTAAACGGCCGGATTTACTGGAAAAAATGAAATTAAGTGACACAGACAAGCAATTGCTTGTCGCGTTTAAATGCGAACACGGTGATTCCTGTTGAGGATAAACCAAGTTGAGGAGTAGTCCATGACTAATATTATTGATCAATTAAATGCTGAGCAAATGCAAGGTAAGGAAATTCCTGATTTTAATCCAGGTGACACCGTTTTAGTTCAAGTAAAAGTAATTGAAGGCACACGCGAGCGTCTCCAGGCTTTTGAAGGCGTTGTCATTGCAAAACGTAATCGTGGTTTAAACTCTGCTTTTACTGTGCGTAAAATTTCTCACAACGTAGGTGTTGAGCGGGTATTCCAAACATATAGCCCCATCGTTGACAGTATTACTGTGAAACGTCGTGGTGATGTTCGTCGTGCCAAATTATATTATTTAAGAAATCTGGCCGGTCGTGCTGCACGTATCAAAGAAAAATTAGTTGGTAAGAAAAGCGATTAATTTTGAATTCCCTGCTCGTTGAATCTGTCTTTACTACCCCTTGGGGTAGTTTAAAAGTGGTACATAACGAGCAGTTCATTTTAAATACTCTATTTACAGATGAAACCAAATCAATAGCGCAACACCCTCTAAGCAAACAGATTGTATCTGAATTAGATGCCTATATATCAAATCCGCACCATCAATTTCAATTACCATTACAACCATATGGCACCCCCTACCAATTAAAAATATGGCAGGCATTATTACTTATACCTCCAGGTCTACCGTGTACTTATGGTCATCTTGCTGCTTCGCTCCAAAGTGGGCCAAGAGCTGTAGGACAAGCATGTAAACGCAATCCCATTGCTTTATTTATACCTTGCCATCGAGTAGTAGGCCAATCCAGTTTAGGTGGTTATATGGGAAATAAAGCTGCGGTGCCCTATAAAGAGGCACTATTACGTCATGAAAATTACACACTGGTTAGGAGATGATTACCAGATTCTGCTTGCAATTTTGTTTGTGTATTAAATTGCAGGTAATTAAAGAACGTCATCCCTATCTGGGCACTAAAAGTCCACACATTAGCAACTGCTTCGGTATAAGCAGTTGGAGATAAAAACTTGAGAAATCTTTTTTCAAATGAAGCGGGTTGCATTTTACAGACAGACTCTACAGCGGTGTCTAATGCAATTTTTACCTCATCGGTGATTTCCGTTTCCATGCTCAACTTTACCGCCAAATTACTTATCACACCCATTCTTGAAATTAACAACTTATCGTTCAGACCCTTTGCCCCTTCTAAAGCTAAAAGATAATCTTCAATCTCATAACGAAATTCGGCAATTGCGACAATTTTATTTTTAGCCTTTTCTATTTCCGCCAAATTTAACTCTGATTGTAACGAGCTAATCTTTTTATTTAAAGCATTCCACTCTTCTGTAAAATTTAAATGCGAGGAACGCTTTTCATTAGACACCATAAATCGAATCACTTCAGCCGCGGTATGAATATGAGGAGGAGAATAATAACAATCAATCAAATTATGATTTTGATAAATCATAATGCGGTAGGCTGCCATCATGATGGAGCTAAATGCCGAATCCAACTTGCCACGTATGGGTTTTGAGTCAAGATTATAAACTGTCTCAAGAAGTGTTAAGTGATTCATATCGACCGTTTCAAAACCCTTATTTATCCATTCAAATACTAATAAATCAGTAATTTCATCAACGTTTAAGACGTAATCTTCATTTTTATAATGATGCGCAATAAAACTTGGCCACTCTAAAAAACGCAAATAATCACCCGATCTCAGGGCTTGAAGGTATTCAATTGTTGAAGTCAACATAAGCAAGATCCCTCTACCTCAATTAACTGATTTATATCATTAAATTTAATATAAATCTTTAAAAAATTATTAATTCAGAACCCATTATTCATTAATAGTTATTCTATACTTAACATAAATAAGAAAAGCCAGTGGAGATGCAAGGATGAACAGTACATGGAGGGTAGGTCTAATTCTAATTGTTTTACCCGTTAATATAGCTCTGGCTAATTGTGATTTAACCAAGTTTCGATGGGATTGCGATCTCCCCGTCCAGGTAAAACCCAAACCACATGCTTCATCATTAGTCTATTGCGGTAATTCATATGGTTATATCAGCAAGCAACAATGGGATATACTGACCCGTTACCAAAGAGCCAGCGTTAATATGGTGCTAGATATTAACGGCGAATATATCGATAGTCCCTGTGAGGCTGCTGAACGAGATTACTACACTTCAAATTTCGGCGATAAATAGCGAAATAATCCCGGGAAAAACCTTGAAATAAAGGCCCCCAAACGCTCTTTAAAGTGTGAGACAATTATAATGGGCTTACGGTGCTCTACACCGCGAACAATTTTTTTGGCACAAAGTTCTGGAGAGATACCGTTGGTATGCACTGAATCCGTCTTACCAAATGGTTCTCCGTCAGCGAGCAAAGCATTTTGCGTAATATGAGTATTAATATATCCGGGATATACTAAGGTAATTCCAACAGATGTTTGATACAGTTCATTTCGCAGACTTTCAAAATAACCCCTTAAAGCATGTTTGCTGGCACTGTAGGCAGAACGAGTTTGAATACCGTACAACCCTAACATACTGGAGATGACCACAATCTGCCCAGAATTACGTTGTAACATATTTTTTAAAACCGGACGGGTTAGTGCTATAGCCCCAAAAAAATTAACATCCATAATTTTTTTATCTAAATTAAAATTGGAATCAGCCACTTTATAACGCTGCGACATACCGCCATTATTAACTAAAATATCAATTGGTCCAAAATCATTCCATACGTTTTGCGCTAAAGAGTGCAAATCCTGGCTTTGTTCCAAATCCAAGGGCACTACATGGTGACGCTCAGGATGTTCACATGCGGATTTAACCCGATTTAATTCGGATTCCGTTCGAGCCGATAAAATAAGTCGAGCACCAGATCTTGCAAATTCATAAGCAAGCGCTTCGCCAATCCCGGAAGATGCACCTGTTATCCATACGGTTTGATTTGAGAGTTTCATTTTAATAGATCCCTATATGGCCTGAACCGCGCGTCTCGTATGTTATAATCGACGCAAATCACGTTTTATAATTACTCATGATCATTGAAATAGATGGTATTCCAATCGAAATAATAAGAAAACCAATTAAAGGAGTTAATCTTCGCATTTATCCCGATGGTTTTGTAAAAGTAAGTGCTCCTTTAAAGTATAGCGAACGTTTATTAAAACACTACCTTATAGAAAAAAGCCCCTGGATTCAAAAACAACGCGCACGACTTGCAGTTACCCACATACCTCAGGAACAGAAAATAGAAACGGGTGCAAGTATTCCATTCAAAGGAAAAAATTATTTACTGATCCTGGAGGAACAGTATGGTCCCTCGCACATTGAGATAAAAGAAGAAATTATTTACTTATTCCTACCTCCTCAAACATCTGCACTCAGAAAAGAGGCCATTCTGGAAAGATGGTATCGCCACGAAATGAATTCAATAATACCTACTTTAATTGATCACTGGCAGAAAATAATTGGTGTTAGGACAAGCCAATGGGGTATAAAAAAAATGAAAACCCGCTGGGGCTCATGTAATACCCGTACTCATCGCATCTGGTTGAATTTAAGTTTAATTAAGAAACACCCTAAATGCCTCGAATATGTGCTAGTTCATGAACTGGTTCATTTATTAGAAGCGAGTCATAATCAACGTTTTTATGCCTTAATGAATCAGTTCATGCCCGAATGGCAAGAATATCAATATTTATTAGAAGGAAAATATTTGCGAAAATAAAATCACTATTTGCAAGAAATCCTGCCTAGCGTAAAATCCACTCAGTCGTAAAGTGAACTTCAGGTCATCAAAGTGCTCGATTCAGAATTAATAACCCATAATTTATGTACTCAAGGTTTTCATATCATCGATGATTTTCTGCAATCACATATTTTTAATTCGCTCCAAAACAAAGCTAAAAAAATGTATAGCGAAGGATTATTTCGCAGCGCGAAAATAGGTTTGCAACTGCAGGCCAATCTAAATAATACTATTCGTACTGATGAGATTTGTTGGTTAGAGGACCAAACTGCTGAACCTTCAATTCAAGCATATTTGAATCGCACCAATGAACTTGCAAACATGCTCAATCAAACTCTTTTCTTAGGTCTTACAGAATTTGAAACTCATTTTGCCACTTATCAGCCTGGTGCCTTTTATAAAAAACATATAGATCAGTTTAAAACAACTAAAACACGACGCATTTCCTGCGTTTATTATCTCAATGATTTTTGGGAAAGCAGTTATGGTGGTGAGTTACTTATCTACGATAAAAAGGAAACGCTCCTGCAACAAGTAATGCCACAAGGCAATCGCTTTATTTGTTTCAATAGCGATTTGCCTCATGAGGTCTGTATTACCAATCAACCACGTTACAGCATCACCGGGTGGATGAAGACTCGTCCTTTCTAAGTTAAAGCAGGCCAATCAGTGTAGCCTTTGGCGCCATTTCCATACCAGGTCTCTCGGGGTGCATCGACCAGAGGAGCACCCATTTTTAACCGTTCAACCAAGTCAGGATTGGCAATAAATGGGCGACCAAAACAAATAAGATCGGCTAAATGCTCCTTTCGGGCTTTAATTGCCATATCCAAATCATAGCCATTATTGGCCATATACAATCCATCATATAACGCTCGCAGTCTGGCAAAACTAAATCCTTCAGGAATAGTTCTTGGACCTATGGTTTCACCTTCAACACAATGCAGGTAAGCCAAGCCAAATTGATTTAATTGTTTCACCACATAGGAATAGGTGGCCATTGGATTACTGTCATCGATATCATTAGAGTGAGTTACCGGAGATAAGCGGATCCCTACTCGTTCTGCTGGCCAGACTTCAGTTAATGCTTCAACGACTTCTAACAGTAAACGGGCACGATTTGCAATGCTGCCGCCATAATTATCCAGCCGTTTATTGGTTTTGTCACAGAGAAATTGCGATAACAAATAACCATTCGCAGCGTGAATTTCAACCCCATCAAATCCTGCTTCTTTCGCACACTGACCCGCATGAGCGTATTGCGCTACGATTCCTGGGAGTTCACTTAATTCTAATGCTCTTGGCCGGACAAAGTCTTGGAACCCAGTTTCAGTGTATGCTTTACCCTCAGGTTTTAATGGCGATGGGGCAACCGGTAATTGGTGATCTATTTGTAAATCGGGATGCGATATACGCCCTACATGCCAAAGTTGCGCAAATATTCTGCCTCCTTTGGCATGTACAGCATTGGTGACCAGCTTCCAGCCTGCAACTTGTTCAGGGGTATAAATTCCTGGGGTAAAGGCATATCCTTTACCTTGTTGCGATATTTGGGTGGCTTCGGAAATAATTAAGCCTGCAGAAGCACGTTGGGCATAATATTCGGCATGCATTTTTCCCTGAACATCCCCTTTCCCGGCACGACTTCTCGTTAGAGGAGCCATGACAATTCGATTAGGTAATAACAAATTACCCATTCGAACCGGGTTAAATAAATCTGTTGTATCTTGAATATTAACCATAGTGCTCTCCATAATTTTAAATAAATATAACATTTAATTGAAGAGACAGTAATAAACGTTTCTTTATTCCTGAAGAAATTTCTATTGGTTAGGCCATTCTGCATTGATTTTTTTTCAGACTAAATATAGTGTCTTCAACACGTTCAAATGCAAAATACCGTTGCGCCAACATAGTCCGAAAAGAATGAGGGTTGGTATTTCCATTATCTTGATCTTTAAGAAAATGCTCCACTTCATTTTTTAATAGGTCAAGGCTGGTGATTTTATCAGCCTTGTCACTAAAGGATTTCGCGCGAATTCGCCCTGCTTGTCCATGGCGGTGAAACAAAGAATATTTGCAATATGTTGCATTATATCTAGTGTATTCATCAACAGTATTCTTAATGAGGGATTGTAACTCTAGAAGCTGGCTGTTTTGTCTGTAATGCGCCGCAACGAGTAGCTTACTAAAACATTCATTTTTCATTGAAAAATCGGATTTATAATTACAATTATATTGCTTGTCTATAATGGTTTGCGGGGAAATATACGCGTTATTATCATCGCTTAATTTACCCCGCGATTCTGCATCCTTTAATACATAACTCCCAAATTCCTGAATTGTTTTAACATAATCCTTTTTTTCGGTACATTGACCCTGAACTTCATCAATTAAGCGAACTGATTCTTCATCACAGAGATAAAGTGAAAGTTTTAATTTTATAGGCATACACCGAGCATAAGTCTTAAAAAAAAGAGCAATCTCCTTTAAAATATTAATATCTTCATGATAATAGTTAAAATCAATTTTGTCCTCCGGATGTTGGGAAAAAATGTAATACATTTGTGCATACAGAACACTAATCCTGGTGTAATCAAAAAGCCACCCGGCAAAATTATTATTTTTTATTGGTAGATTTTTAGAGATCGCTTCACTGCTTACCCCATTATAAACATGACTCATTAAAAATTGGTCAAAAGTTGCATTAATCCTTGTACTTAAATAAAACAGGTGATCATAACAAGTACTAGTCGTAGTGCCTTTAAGGCTGGTTTGCTGCGTCTCGTGATAACCTGATTGGCATGTAGAACCTACCATAACTACAGTCTTTTCATAACTCTCATTATTTTTTTCTAACATTGGAATTAGTTTATTAGTATATTTAAGTGAGCTTCCATCGCCTGAGAGACATCCATCGAAACCAATAGATAAGACTCTGATATTAGCCATTTTTTCCTCTGAATATAAAAATTATTTGAGTGAATAGAAAAAGACAGGCTGTTAGATCTCATTTAAACATGAGTTTATTTAAGGGCACGCCTGATTTATACCCCTAAAATTGATCTATTTATAATACACTATTTCAATAAAATGAGCTAATTAAAAAATATAAGAACAGGTTTTTGCATCTAAACCAAAGTGAATTGCTTCGAACGGTAGAAATTATAATTTCCGATTCAATCGAACTCGAGATTACCAGTACCGATTGGGTATAAAGATCGTATATAATGATTTTTTTATTAAAATAATTATTTTATGCATGCCATAGAAATTAAAGAATTATCCAAAACCTATGCCAATGGTGTAGAGGCAGTAAAGAGCATTGATCTGAGCGTCAAGCAGGGTGATTTTTTTGCTTTGCTTGGCGCAAATGGCGCAGGAAAATCTACCACCATTGGATTAATCACTACCCTTATAAACAAAACCTCCGGCACTATAAAAATTCAGGGCTTTGATCTCGATACCCAAATGGAACAGGCGAAATCCTGTTTGGGTCTTGTACCCCAGGAAGTAAATTTAAATATTTTTGAAAATTGTGAACAAATTTTAGTAAGCCAGGCTGGTTATTATGGAATTCCCCGAAAACTCGCTCTTGAACGTGCAACTTTATTGCTGGACCAATTAGGTTTAGCAGATAAGCGACGCTCTCAAGTGCGCCATCTTTCAGGTGGAATGAAACGGCGTTTGATGATTGCTCGTGCCCTAATTCATCAGCCTAAGGTATTAATTCTTGATGAACCAACTGCAGGAGTGGATATTGAAATCAGGCGGACTATGTGGGAATTCCTTACTCGCACTAACGCTGAAGGGACAACAATAATACTTACCACTCACTACCTCGAAGAGGCAGAGCAGTTATGTAAGAATATTGCCATTATTGACAGAGGACGAATAGTTACCAATACCAGTATGAGTTCCCTATTACAAACATTGCGCCATCAAACATTCATATTTAATACCACCACACCTATTCATTTCTTACCGGACATGTTGCCTATTAAGACAAATCTGATTGATAGCAATACATTTGAACTGCGGGTAGATAATAATCTGGCCCTCAATGAAATATTCGCGGCGCTCACACAACATGGCATTAAAGTGGACAGCATGCGTAATAAAACTAATCGCTTGGAAGAGCTTTTTATGGATCTGATTAAAAATGGCCATTAAAATTCAACTTATTGCCCTTTATACCCTGGTACGCCGTGAAGTAGTGCGTATGTTTCGTATTGCAAGTCAGGTTTTTTTACCTCCGGTTATCACAACAACTTTATATTTTTTAATTTTTGGCCAATTAATCGGGCCACGCATAGGTGACATACAAGGAGTGAATTACTCCATGTTTATTGCTCCAGGTTTAATCATGATGTCTGTTATCATTAACGCGTATGGGAACGTATCTACTTCATTATTTAGTTTGCGCTTTCAAAAAAGTATTGAGGAAATGCTTATCAGTCCCATGCGCAATGAGGTATTGTTGCTTGGATATGTTTTAGGTGGCGTAATGCGTGGTCTGATAGTCGCACTTCTGGTGTTTCTCAGTGCCAGTTTTTTTCTAACCATTGAATTTGATCACCTTCCGATGACTCTGTTAGTGGTCTTACTGGTCTCAGCCGTGTTTTCCCTGGCCGGCTTTGTTAATGCGATGATTGCACGCGATTTTGATGACATCATGTTAGTCCCAACTTTTATTTTAACCCCGCTCACTTATCTGGGAGGAGTTTTTTACAGCATCAATATGTTACCCCCTTTCTGGCAAAAAGTTTCCTATTTAAATCCAATTTTATATATGGTTAATGCATTACGACATGCGATGATTGGCCAAGAGGAAGTCAGTATGACCTTAGCTATGGTTATTATTTGTAGTATGGTGGTTTTGTTGACCATAATTAATCTAGTATTATTGAATAAAGGTGTGGGGTTACGAGAATAGTTATTCCGTAATACGACTTCGTCTATTACGGGTTACGTTAGATTTTTTCTCATTTACGTTTGAATCCCAAGGCTTTTAATCGTTGTTCCACTGAAGGATGGGTGGAAAACGAACTGCTTAAGGATTTTACCGGATCAATGGAGGACGGATCAAAAAGGTAAGAAGCCTGGCGGACTTGCTCGTGTGGCGTCTGGCCATAATCTTCTGCATATTGTTCTGCGTGCTGCTGGTGATCCTGACTGATTTTAAGCAGCGCTCGGGCCATAGGCTCATTATCACGCATCAATTCCACACAGCCTGCATCGGCCATATACTCCCTGGTGCGACTTAAAAATAATGTAAGTAATAAGGTAATAATGGGCAATACATAACGTAAAACCATAACAATCATTAATAATCGATTGTCTTCACGGCGCTCGCGTTTAAACACGATAGAATAAAATAGAATATCAATCACTATGAGTAAAATATTACTTAATACCGCAACAGCTAGTGTTAATTTGATATCCTGATGCCGGATATGACTCAGCTCATGAGCCATTACAGCTTGCAATTCCGCCCGGTCCAGTTTTTCAATCAGACCCCGTGTAATGGCAACCATTGCGGATTTTTCACTGTAACCACTGGCAAAGGCATTCATATAATCTGCATTGATGAGAAAGACCTTAGGCATAAATTTGAGTCCTGCAGCGACTTTCATCTCTTCCACCACATTATATAACTGTTTTTCCTGTATGGTTTGAGCCGTCTCAGGAGTAATTTCTTTATAATCTGTTCCAAGCAACATGATACGGTCGTATAAAGTAAAGGTGATCAATAGAGAAACAATTGCCAATCCTGCCATTAATAGGATAGCAACAGGGGTGTATTTAAACGTGAGGAGACCAATGAAAATCTGATCAATAGGAAGATTGGGTTGCATGGAACTCATCATCACGGTGTCTGCTACCACTCCTACCAGTAAATAAATCAAAAGAAACAGCGCAATGACCTTACGTGTCCTGCGCTGATTTTTCTTTAACTGTGCTCGCCAATCACCTGCCGAGGCATGGTAGTCTGCAATTGCCATGGTTTCTTATTCTCAGAATTTAACTTTATAATCTTCCCTGATTTGAATTTGTTCTTCTGGCAATCCCCAGTAAATAAATTCTTTATCCAACGCCGCTGGGAAAAACGAAACCAGAATGGCTTCCAGGAAGGATTTTTTCTTTGCATAATAGCGCTCGACACTGTCGTTATAAGCCTGCTTTGCATAGGCCAATTTATTCTCGGTATTCACTATTTCTTCCTGTAACTGCAAGACGTTTTGGCTCGCCTTTAAATCGGGATATTGCTCAAAAACCACATTTAATCCAGAGGCAATTTGGGAAATACCATTTTCCGCAGCCATACGAGCTTGTTCATCGCCCGCAGCTTTAGCTGCTTGAGCCTGATTACGAAGTGCTACCACATCTTTTAAGGTGGTTTTCTCATAATCCATATACTTATTAACTGTTTCAATTAAAGATTAAAAGACCTTATATCGTCGATCTAACTGGATATCGATTTGTTTCTTGTTATTGTTAATAGACTCTATCAAGCTGATTAGCGTGTTATAAACACTAATTGCCCAAAAGAAGAAGAGTGCTGCGATGATCAGAAGTGCTATAAAAAAAGTGCCCATTTTGTTTATCCCTTTACTATGATTCCTTCCTAAGTTATAGCTCGAAAATGTTAAAAAAGACAGAAATGAAGCGATTACACCATTTGTACAGACTCGGCTATAATCCTAGAGTTAACCATCAGACAAGGACTTGATAAATGAACGGATTTAAAGCCACCCTATTGATTATTGGAATCAGCGGATTTTTAGGATTTTCCCCACAAAATACCCAAGCCTGTACTCGGGCAGTGTATGATGGTGCAGAGAATACCGTGATTACAGGACGCTCCATGGATTGGAGTGAGGATATGAGTTCTGAAATTTGGGTCTTACCTCGAGGTATTGAACGTAATGGTGAGGCGGGTACAAAATCACCAGTCTGGAAATCTAAATATGGTAGTGTTGTGACCTCAGTGTATGGTCTCGCCAGCGCCGATGGCATGAACGAAAAAGGCTTAGTGATGAATCTGCTTTATCTTGCAGAATCTGATTATGGAAAAGAGGCATTGGATCATCCACCCATTTCTATCAGTCTTTGGGGACAGTATGTTCTGGATAATTTTGCAACGGTTGCTGAAGCGGTACAAAATATGGAAGAAAAACCCTTCTTTATCATCGCCCCATCCCTACCTGACGGTAAACAAAGCCAGTTACACCTTTCCATATCTGATGCCACTGGTGACTCAGCAATTTTTGAATACATTGATGGCAAATTAGTGACGCATCATGGAAAAGAATTTAAAGTAATGACCAATTCTCCCATTTATAGCCAACAGCTTGCTTTGAATACTTATTGGGAGTCTATTGGAGGAACGGTATTTTTACCTGGAACCAACCGCGCCGCGGATCGGTTTGCCCGTACCTCTTTTTTGCTCAACGCCATCCCAAAAGTTCTCGACAAAAATTACATTCAGGGAGTACCGCAACATTCGTATGCCAATCAAGCCTTAGCGGGGGTCTTAAGCGTCATGCGCGCCGTTAGCGTGCCTTTAGGAATAACTACTCCTAACCAGCCAAATATCGCATCCACCATTTGGCGAACCGTTTCCGATCAAAAAAATCTCATTTACTATTTTGACTCCTCAACACGACCCAATACTTTCTGGGTTGATTTACATCAACTAAACTTTGCTGAAGGTGCGCCCGTTCTAAAACTGGATATGGCTCAAGGACAAATTTATTCAGGTGAAGTGTCTAAATCCTTAAAGCCAACCACCGCATTCAAGTTTCTGCCCGCAACGTCACAATAATAAATGAAAGCCCGTGTTGCAACGGGCTACTTTTTTAATTAAAGTCCCAACATTGGTTTAAGAAATTGTCCGGTGAATGAATTGTTGCATTGAGCTACTGTCTCAGGGGTTCCTTCTGCAATGATTTGCCCCCCTTTACTGCCACCCTCTGGTCCTAAATCTATCAACCAGTCAGCTGTTTTAATTACATCCAGATTGTGCTCAATAATAACTATAGTATTTCCTTTCTCTCGTAAACGGGACAATACCGTGAGCAATTGACGGGTATCATGAAAATGTAAACCAGTTGTTGGCTCATCGAGAATATATAAAGTATTACCGGTGTCACGCTTGGATAACTCGCGAGCAAGCTTGATCCGTTGGGCTTCCCCTCCAGATAAAGTGGTCGCACTTTGACCTAATTTAATATAGGACAGCCCCACATCCAGTAAAGTCTGGCATTTGCGTGATAGCGCAGGAATTGCAGCAAAAAAAGGACAGGCATCTTCCACAGTCATATCCAGAATTTCGTATATATTCTTCCCTTTATATTGAATTTCCAAAGTTTCGCGATTGTAGCGCTTGCCTTGACACACATCACATGACACATAGATATCTGGTAAGAAATGCATTTCTACTTTTATCAGACCATCTCCCTGACAAGCCTCACAACGACCTCCACGAACATTAAAACTAAAGCGCCCGGGTTGATAACCACGGGCTCGCGATTCCGGAGTACCGGCAAATAGCTCTCTGATATGGGTAAACAACCCGGTATAAGTTGCCGGATTTGAGCGCGGAGTCCGACCAATTGGGCTTTGATCGATATCAATTACTTTATCGCATAAATCTAAACCTTTAATCTCACTCACTGCCCCTGGGGTAAATAAACTGGCACGATTAAGGGCATTTGCTGCCAGAGGATATAAAGTATCGTTAATTAGACTGGATTTGCCCGAGCCTGATACTCCGGTAATACAGGTAAGCACACCCAGAGGGATGCTGACATCAACCTGCTTTAAATTATTACAGGTAACCCCTTTGAGATGAATCATTCGCTTAGGATCTATCGGGAGTCTCTCTTTAGGAATTGCTATCGATTGCTTTCCTGATAAATACTGCCCGGTCAGAGACTTGGGATTACGCATCACTTCCTCTGGCGTCCCCAAGGCAACAATCTCACCCCCATGCACCCCCGCGCCAGGACCAATATCGAGAACAAAATCAGCATGACGAATGGCATCCTCGTCATGCTCCACTACGATTACGGTATTCCCCTGATTTCTCAGATGCATCAAGGTTTGTAATAATCGATCATTATCACGCTGATGCAAACCAATGGAGGGCTCATCCAAAATGTACATCACGCCAACCAGACCTGAGCCAATTTGGCTCGCCAGACGTATGCGTTGCGCCTCGCCTCCAGATAATGTCTCGGCGCTGCGCGTCAAGGATAAATAATCAAGTCCTACATTAACCAAAAACCCCAAACGCTCCACTATTTCTTTATTAATTTTGGCGGCAATTTCTCCACGATATCCGGGCAAGCTCAGGTTTTTAAAAAACTCATAAGCCTTCTCGATAGAGTATGAGGAAATTTCAGGCAAATTCTTATTATCAATAAATACATGACGCGCCTCCTCCCGTAATCGCGCACCATGACAGGTTTCACAAGGACGTGACGATAAATATTTAGCCAGATCCTCACGAATAGTACCCGAATCGGACTCTCGATAGCGTCGTTGCATGTTAGGAATTATCCCTTCAAAGGCGTGGCTTTTTCTCATATAACCGCCGTTAGGACGATGATAATTAAACTCAATAACCTCACGACCACTGCCATATAAAACAATATCACGCATTTTTTTAGGTAAATCACAAAAAGCGGTATCCGTATTAAAACCGTAATGATCGGCAAGAGACTCAAGCATGCTAAAGTAATAATTGGTTTTCTTATCCCAACCACGAATCGCACCTTCCGCCAGACTTGCAGTTTCATCGTGAATCACTCGATCTGGATCAAAAAACTGATCAACTCCTAATCCATCACACGCGGCACAAGCTCCCATTGGATTATTAAATGAAAAAAGTCTGGGCTCTAACTCACTCAAACTGTAACCACATTCTGGGCAAGCGAATTTGGACGACATGGTTATATCGGCAAACTCATTATCCATTGAAGCAACGACAGCAATTCCATCAGCAAGATTAAGTGCATTTTCAAAAGATTCACTCAATCGTTGGCCAATATCCGGACGCACTTTAAATCGATCAATGACCACCTCAATGGTGTGTTTCGTTCGTAAACCAAGTTTCGGTGGAGAATCCAGCTCGTAAAGCGCACCATCAATACGCGCACGGACATATCCCTGTGCTTGCAACTGTTGTAATAGTTGCACTTGTTCCCCTTTACGCTCTCGCACTACAGGAGCCAAAATCATTACCTTACTGTCTGCCGGGAATGCAAGCACCTGGTCTACCATTTGACTTACCGTTTGGGCATGTAAACTCACATGATGAACAGGGCAGCGAGGCTCCCCTACACGAGCGTAAAGAAGACGCAGGTAATCGTAAATTTCCGTAATCGTGCCCACGGTTGAACGTGGATTATGTGATGTAGCTTTTTGTTCAATTGAAATTGCGGGCGATAAACCTTCAATAGAATCAACGTCCGGCTTTTCCATCATCGATAAAAATTGACGCGCATAAGCGGATAAAGACTCCACATAACGGCGTTGGCCTTCCGCATATAAAGTATCAAACGCTAAAGAAGACTTTCCTGATCCGGATAAACCGGTAATCACAATTAACTTATCTCGTGGAATATCCAAATCGAGATTTTTAAGGTTGTGGGTGCGGGCGCCACGGATACTGATAGTATGCATAAAAGTCACTATTTTGATTTAAAAAGAAACAGAGTATATCTCTGCTATAATAATAAAACAAACAGATCACTCATGAGTTAAAAGGAATTAAAACATGAAATTTTATATGCGCCAGAGCATATTTCTTTTACTTCTGATATTTTCATCTCTTATACATTCAAACGAACATAAAACAGTCACTTTATGGGTTCAAGGAGCACTACTAAATACTTTATCTTTATCTTATAAAGATAAACCCCTTCAAGAATCCCCTAATCGTATTAATTATACTTTCAACGCCTGGAATGCAATTACCGGATTTTTAGGGGGGTACATGAAAACGGTTCGTGCAAGAGAACTCACATTAAGTCCTCAACCGGTTAACAAGCCAACCGTGGTTAATTCCGGAGTTGTTTCGGGTATTCAATTCTGGAGAGTAAATCAATCCATTTTATTACCAGAATTAACACTGCAAGTTGATTTCTCGCTCGTTGTTCTAGCAAGAGATCCCACTACGGGAGGCCCTTATATAATTCAGAGTATGGATATTAGAAAAAAACAATTTTAGATGATATATACAGTCACATGTACCTTCTCATGTGCTAATATAAATCAGTTATTATAACAGGAGTCTGCTGTGCGTAAATTAATCCATATTCTCTTTGCCACTGTTCTCGTTCTATGCATATCACCAATTCACGCGAATAATTTAAAAGAATTAGAACAAGATATTAGTGACTCCGTCATTACCACTAAAATTACTGCCAAATTTACTGAAAATCAAAACCTGAATCCATTAAAAATTTCCGTGAGCACCGATAATGGAGTGGTTAAATTAAGTGGGTTTGTTAAAAACAAAGACGCTTTTGTTGACGCCCTGCGAATTGCTAAAAACACAGCTGGTGTCAAATCAGTTCGTACTACGGATTTATATATTAAAAAAGTAAACACCGCGTTTACGGACGCTTTTATTACGGCTCAAGTTGAAACAGCTGTTCTTAAAGCAAAGGTTCTTGATGATGAGTCCATTCCATTAGTAGGAATTAATGCCACTACGACCAATGGCGTGGTTACTCTGTCTGGCACGGTAAAAAACGCACAGTCAATAGCCTCTATCATTAAACGCGTTAATGTAATTCGGGGTGTAAAAAAAATCATTACTCTTCTGGAAGTCAAGGATAATGTATGAGCCCAATAACCCGGTTTAAATTTTTTTTCTGGTACTTTAGTCATTTTAAAGTTTCATTAATAGGTCATCTGAAACCTCGATTAATCAGTCTTGATGAAGAACGTATTGTCGTGTCCTTACCTTTAAACCGTCGGAGTCGTAATCATCTAAACTCAATGTATTTTGGCGCATTAGCCGTGGGAGCAGATGTCGCTGGGGGATTGCATGGCTTTTATCATGCGGATCTTGCCAAGTGTTCTGTATCTCTCGCCTTCAAATCATTTCAAGCCCAATTTCTCCGTAGGCCAGAATCAGACGTTTACTTTGTCTGCACGGAGGGCTTGCTGGTAAAGCAAATGATTCAAGAGTCGAAAATTTCCGGAGAGCGAATTAATAAACCAATACATATAACAGCCTACACTAACTATACAACCCAAGCAGAAGAAGTGGCCGAGTTCGTATTAGAGCTCTCACTGAAAGTCATCAACTCTAAATAATCAATTTCACTATATATCAATAACTTGATTTAAATTTTTACAACACAGAAAGATCCTGAAACATATTTGACAAAGCCTCAGTGCAAGTCTAATTTTAAAATTATGGTGTAATTTAATTTATGCCATGATTGAGGCAAGAATATGATTGAACTAATAATTCAGAGTCAACCTGATGATGAAACATGTGGACCTACAAGTTTACATGCAATCTATCAATATTATGGTTTGGATATATCCCTCGAGGATATCATCAAAAATGTAGACCGATCATTATCTGGGGGTACTTTGACTCCCATGTTAGGAACTCATGCCTTGCGCCAGGGATTTCAAACGACCATTTATATTTATAACCTGAACGTATTTGACCCCAGCTGGTTTCACAATGGCGAAATAGATAATGCTTTTTTAATGACCAAACTTGAAGCACAAATGAATTATAAAAATGATCCCTATATCACTAAAGAGACTCTGGCTTATATGGAGTATTTAAAACTGGATGGAAGAATTCGTTTTCATTCTTTGAATGTAGATTTATTAAAAAAATATTTTAACCTGGGCATACCCATACTCACTGCCTTAAGTGCCACTTATCTATACCGCAGTCCACGAGAATTATTTACAGACGAAAGTAAATCGATATACGATGACATTCGTGGAACTCCATGTGGGCATTTTGTCGTGTTGTGTGGTTATGATAAAAAAAAGAGATTAGTGGTCATTGCTGATCCGCATGCAACTAATCCTTTGTTTAATGATCATTATTATAAAGTAAGCATTAATCGGTTAATTAATTCGATAATGCTCGGTGTGTTAACTTATGACGCAAACCTACTTATAATCGAACCAAAAGAGAGATAAATGCAAACAGTAATCGTAACGGATGATCCTGACAGTTGGTCTTTTTTAGCGGAGCTTGCACCCATAATTCATGCCCTGGAATATTTAAGCGGGGATGAGTACCATCAAAATAAATCCTTTCGAGTCATTAATCTGTGTCAATCATATAATTACCAAACAATTGGATATTATGTTTCTTTATTAGCACAGGCTAGAGATCACAAAGCATTACCGTCAGTTCATAGCATTCAGGATGTATTGAATGTCAGTTTATCCAAGTTAATATCCCAGGATACTCAGGAAGAAATTCAGCACAGTCTCCAGGATCTTAAAGGAACAGAATTTACACTTAGCCTCTACTTCGGTCAAAATATGGCAAAGCGTTATACTACTTTAGCCAAACAGTTACATGGTTTATTTCCTTTACCCCTAATACGCTTTACCCTGGAAAAGAAAAAACAATGGCGGATAAAATCATTAACTCCTCTCTCTTTATCAGGTGTTCCTCCTCAACATATGGCATTTATGCGCGAGGCCGCTGAGAGTTACCTGTCAAAGAAACGTGTTCATCAATGGCGTAAAAAACAACGCTTCCATGATTTAGCGATTTTAGTTGACCCAACAGAACCTAATGCCCCATCCAATAAAAAAGCTCTGGATTTTTTTGTGGCGAGTGGCGAGGAATTAGGTTTGAACGTAGATATCATTGATAAAAATGATACTAAATCAATTGCAGAATACGATGCTTTATTTATCAGAGCCACCACGTCGGTAAACCATTATACTTATCGATTAGCCCGCCGTGCCGCGCAGGAAAATCTGGTGGTGATTGACGATCCTCAATCCATTATTAAATGCTCTAACAAGGTATATCTTGCGGAGCTGTTAAGCAGTCATCAAATCATGACTCCTGAAACAATTTACATAGGAAAATATGATAAAGAATTACCGCAAATCGATTTTCCCTGTGTGTTAAAAAAACCAGACAGTGCCTTTTCTCATGGTGTAATTAAAATTGAAGATGAGAAATCACTGCAAAAATCGCTAACTCAATTTTTTAAAACCTCTGATTTAATTGTCGTGCAACCTTTTATCCCGACTGAATTTGATTGGCGAATTGGTATATTAGATAATAAACCACTTTTTGCATGCCGCTATTTTATGGCCAAAGGACATTGGCAAATTTATGATTGGGATGCGGAGCAGGAAAATAAAGAAGGTGACCACGAAACCCTTCCCATCCATGCGGTTCCTGAAGCTATTCTTAAAATTGCATTAAAGAGCACCCGATTGATTGGCGATGGCTTGTACGGGGTGGACATTAAAAGCCATGGGGATAAACACTATGTAATAGAAATAAATGATAATCCCAATATTGATAATGGGCTTGAGGACCAAATTCTCGGTGAGAATCTATACCAACAGATTATGACCGTCTTTTTACAACGAATTCGCAGGAAACATGGTTATGTCTGATTTTCCCATTTTTTCAGTTTTAGGATTAGAAATTGAATACATGCTGGTTGATAAAGACACTCTGGATGTAAGACCAGTAAGTGACTTAATTTTAAAAAATCTTGCAGGCTCTCAAGTAAATGAGATTGCATTAGATAACATTGCCCTGAGCAATGAATTAGTCATGCATGTCCTGGAGCTCAAAAATAACGGTCCTAAGGCTCCAGACTCGCCTATAGCTGCTGATTTTCAAAAAACAATTACTGCACTGCAACCCCTGTTATCTCAATATAACTTAATGCTATTACCTACTGGTGCTCATCCATGGATGAATCCACACACCGAAACAGTGCGCTGGCCTCACGGATGTAATGCCATTTATCAGCAATTTGATTCTATTTTTAATTGTGAGGGGCATGGGTGGGCCAATTTGCAAAGCATGCATGTAAACTTACCCTATGCATCTCAGCAGGAATTTTGTGAGTTACACAATGGGATTCGATTAATCCTCCCTTTGTTGCCTTCTCTTGCAGCAAGCTCCCCTATTCTGGATGGAAAACCGACTGGCTTATTAGACTCTCGTTTGTATTTTTACAGTCGAAACCAGGAACGAATTCCGTCAATTAGTGGCGATTTGATCCCCGAATTCATCGAAACCGAAGAAGAATATCTGCAGAAAATTCTTCAACCGATGTACCAGGATATCAAGCCCTATGATCCCAATGGAATATTACAACATCAATGGCTGAATTCTCGTGCCGCAATTCCTAAATTTGATCAAAAAGCTATTGAAATTCGCATTCTGGATACCCAGGAGTGTGTCGAAGCAGACGTGGCAATCGCTAAAGTGATTCATTCGATTTTAAAAGAGTGGCAAGCCAGATCAGGTTATTATCTTGATAGGCCTTGTGATACCACAAGACTGAAACACATTCTGACCAAATCCATTACCAAAGGTCTCTCGCTCCTAGTTGATGACAAAGAACTATTAGCGCAATGGCAATTGCCCCAGAATAAAACCATGACCTTATGTAACATCTGGTCTTTGTTGATTGAACATGTCAGCTCTCAGTTATTAAAGAAAGAACAGCTGGCCCTGGAATTAATATTAAGTCATGGCAATTTAAGCTCTCGAATCCTTAATGCTTCTGGAAAAGAGCCCAATAGAAAAACAATCACCCAAATTTACCGTCAATTGGGTCACTGTCTCTTAACGAACCAACAGTTTCTACCATGAACAATATAGCCCTGGTATTTACTTGCGAGCACGCTGTTGATACAGTGCCCGAACGATATAGCGCTCTATTTGAATCATTTCAGGAGCTTTTAGCAACGCACCGTGGCATTGACTTCGGGGCACTTGATATTGCGCGTCACTTACACGAGCACATTCCTTCCGACTTGATGGAAATCACCATTACCCGATTACTGATTGATTGCAATCGCAGCATCAAAAATCGCGATTTTTTTTCTGAAGTAAGCATGAATCTCCCCGTCCCTGCCAAGCAAGAGCTTATCAACCAATACTATGTGCCTTTTCGCACTAAAGTAGAACAATGTATTAGTCATCACATCGCAGAAGGCAGGAAGGTTTGGCATTTTTCAATTCATAGTTTTACCCCAATTATGAACGGCATCGTACGCAATGCCGATATTGGATTTCTTTATGACCCAAGAAGACCGAGCGAAAAAAAACTGGCCCAACTATGGCGAGAAGAAATTAAAAAACAGTGCCCTGATTACCGGATTAGGATGAATTACCCTTATACCGGGATTAGTGATGGATTTACTACTGCCTTGCGAAAAAAGTTCCCTGATGAGGTGTATCTGGGAATGGAAGTTGAGTCCAATCAGGCTTTAACCCAAGTTCCAGAAACGCTCACTATTTTAAAAAACGTGCTTTGCACCAGCTTAATTGAAGTTATTAACGCAAGAGTGATGTTAAATTAATCATTTTATTTTATAATAAGTTACCGTGAGTCATTTGGTCATTTAATGTTTTTAAAATACCTGCAATTATTTAATCCATTAAATCTCATCAAGCAAAAAACACGTATTAAACGCCAAATGAGTCAATCCTATATAAGCACTAAATCAACGGTAACCAATTACCTTAATTTTGTAAAATCATTAAACCCTAAACGGCTTTATCAACATGGACGTCAATTACACTATAAATTAAACCAGATGCTACAAAGTACCAACTTTGATATTACGGAATACATAAAAATTTTGGAATCGTTCAAAGAGCATCAAATATCGGTGTCCATTGCGAGCTTTAGCGAAACCATTTTTAAAGCCTTAAAGAACCCCAAATTTCATCCTAAAGTGGCGGTATATTTTAAAGAAATCAATGAAGAGGGCGAACCTTTTTCAGATTATGAACTGGATCCTGCCAATGTATCCCAGGTTAAAAAGTTGGTAAATGCACTTTATCATGCCCGGTTGGCATTTATCGATTTGGAAAATATTGATGTTCGTAATTTCAGTAGAAGTGTAGCTGATCTGAAACAACTGTACCGTAAAACGATTCATGAAGCATATCAAGCCTGTTATTTATTAACTCATTTAGACGTGAATGTAGTCAAACTTTTTCAACATGAGCTACTCCTATTCCTGGAACTCATCATTAAATTTCAAACAACTATTGAAAAAAAACTTCAGGAAGTAGGAAATAAATACGCCGAAGAGAAAGAACAGCTAACAGATACCATTCACGCCATCAATGCGATGGATATTTATCAACTCAGTAAGCTTACTGGCAATGTCTCTGGGATCACCATCGACCAGATGCAACCCAGCAGTGGTAGTTTCGATTATAATTTTCTGACTCAATTTGGTGCCGTGTTACCGGGCTACATTAACAAGTTGACCTGCTACATCAATAAATATTCAGCTGAAATAACAGAAAAAGAGCCTGCCCTTAATAATGAAAAAATGCAAGAATTACAGCGCTCAGCATTAAGCCTGCTCAATGATTTGGAACACCTGAAAAGCAACAACAGCCTGTTTATCTCTTTTAAATTCTTAAAATATATTCATATTGTTCGAAATATTATTACATTATCCATGAGTACGCTTGAACAGATTGGCAACCTGAGCCATTCATCGCAAGATCTGATTCGAGAGAATCTTTCCCAACTAAAATACGTTATTCTCCCTACCCTCTTTGGTATCGTCGACAAAGTTGAAATCAATTGCATGCTCAAACCTGGAACATTATCGATTCCTTTGATGGAGAAAATTAAATCGCTGTACCAAATTTTGATTTATTATGCAGCAAAACCGGTTAACTTCATGGAAAAAGGAGAAGAGTTATTAACCATTGAAGACACTGAATTTCTCAAATTACGATTAGAACGAACTTATAAACGTATTGATAATACGAATGCTGTTCGATTTCAAATTGGCAAAGCAACCGCGGCTATGGATAGTTTTTTTGCTGTTTTAGAGCAACCACAATATAAAAATAAATCCTTATCCCAATTACCCAATTCGATTAAAGCCGACCTTACTGAATATTATAAATTGTTACAACCTTATGTTGATGACGACGTTGATTTAAATAACCTGATAGTTAATGGGTTGCAACATAAAAACTGGTCCTATCAACTAAACAGGCCCTGGTTTTCACTTACAAATCAACTTCCGCCTGATCACATCAGCGTCATACTTGCGGAAAAAGAAACGATAGAAACGAGAATTGTCCAAGCCTGGAATACCCAAAAATTTCTAAAAAAACTAAACAAAAGCCTTATCCAGTTCGTTCACGAGTCAACTGATTTGATTTTATATCCCCATAATAAAAAGGAAAATCCATTAAAAATTGATGAATCCCAGGCATTTTCCACCCCCAATTTGCAAATTGTCTATAAATCAAACAATAGCCATAAATTCATAAGCAATCCGAACATATTAAGCGCTAAAGAATTGATGATGCTTCAGCAATGGTATCAAAACAAGCGCAAAAAACTTAAAACAGCCCATAGGGCCTACGAGGAACTCATGGAGTTGGGAGAGCAACATCAAGAACTCAATGAAATGAACCAGGCGAAATATCGTAAATTATACAATTTATTCCAACCTTATTTAATTCATGGTGTAAGCACAAGAATTCTTTCTACGGTTCGGACATACGACGAAAAGGTAGTAAAAGCGCTTAATGCTTCCAATAAAAATACATTTATTTTTCCAAATTTTGATTTTTTAAAAGAACTGGATCTTTATTTTCAACAAAACTTTAGCGAATATGATTTATTCTGGCAAAAAAGAATACGGTTTTTTTCAAATTTAGCAAATAATGAATGGATTCGGGAACATTCTAAAATGGCTTTAAAAAGTGAGCCCCATACCGCATATCGTGCACATTTTTTGCTTCATCACACTCATTATTCACAATTTATTCATGAGTTTAGAAAAGCAATAGAGCAAACTGTAATTATATTCAACAGCCCCATGCAAACCCAACTCCAAATGGAAAAAGAAGAGCTCCCTTATCCTGAATTAAATGAATCCTTAAAAAAAGGAAAATCAGATTTAGTTACTTCTCTCAAAGCGAATATCAATTCGATATACCATTCCACCAAATTACCATTTCCTGAAATCGAAGATCCTGTTTTATTACTCAGTCAGGCAAAGCAGGTCATTGCAATAAAAGGCCTGTTTAACAGTTTATTCCATTTAGAGGGAATTGTTTTACAATTAGAGAAATTAAATCATAAAAGCACTGAAACGCGTTATGTATTTCATCTGATATTAGCGTATGGCCATATAAATGAACTGATTAAAACATTTAAAAATATGGCTCACGATCCTCATCTGTCTCTTTTAGCCTCTCAACTATCCGATAAAATTCAAACCATTTGGGCAACGATTCAGGAGCACAGTTTCCCCTACCAAATAACTACAGACGGCTTAAACGATCATCCGATGGAATACCCTAGTCTGGGTTATGTACTTAAAGCATTTAACGTAATACCCAATCATTTAAGAAGTCTGAGAAACACGAGCTATCTGACTGCCGAAGAACTTAATGAGTTACAAACCAAAGCGAATAATGCCTATTTAACCATTGAACGTCTCATTAAAAATTCCAACTCCTACCTCAAATTATTCCTCCAGGCAAAAAATACTTGGAGATTATATAAAGACATGACCAATAAATTGAAGGAACTGATTAGCACCTCGCATGATATGGCCATGAATAACCTGGAAAAATTAAAAAGTCTTTACTTTACCCCTATGCTACTTGAGGCCGACCGTTTTGAAGCCAGACTCGGACTGAAGCCGGGAATACTTGCCAATCCTTTGAAAAAAATACTTGATGAATTTTATAAAGGATTATTAATTCCATTTAAACTTGAATCTAAAAAGTTTATTCCGCTGATTTGCGATTACCAGCCTCTGGAACAAAGACTTGATAAAAGGAATGAAAAACTCACAAAAATTTCAGAGTCTTTGCTCCAACTTGAAGAAGATTACAAACATTTGATAGAAATGCGTCAATACATAAAAAATTATAACGCTTATTCCAAGCCCAGCTTTCTCCCTCCTGATACGCAACATTTAAAATTGGTTCAGGATAAACTAATGACGCATTATAATGGGGGTATTCGTCATCAATTAGTGGCGCTAATTAACAACCATAAAATAAAAATACCCCCTTCTCTGAGCACTGCCCCTCTGGACAAGATATTAAATTCAGGCATTGAAGCACATCATAGAAAGTTAACTCATATAGAATTTCTGATAAACAGCGCTTATCACCACTATCTGGGTTTAAAAACAACGCTGGAAATGAAAAAAAATACCACTCTTGAGCAATTAGAATTTCTGGAGAAATCAAGAAACCCACAAGAACTGGAATATCTTGCGTTCATAAAAAAGCATACGGAAGAGCAGTTTGACAAACAGGTGGAGGCGTTTATTCTCAAAGACTTCCGCCTGCATTGCGTTGCCGATGAATACCACCCGCAACTCAAAAAACATTTAATGAGCATAAAAAATATCATTGTTGAAGAAGCAAGGAACGCCGAAGATATCGATAGGATGATCGAACACTTACTAAAGAAAAGCATTCAAGATTATGAAGACTTGCATTTTCAGAACTTTTATAAGCTCGAAAAGATCAAAGTCTCCCTGGATAATTTTCGTATTTATTTAACTACGTTCAAACAAAATGATAGAAATCAGCAAATTTTTAAGAACAAAGCAGAAAAAATCAGAACGCTTAATCGCATAATGACTAAAAATGTCAGCATTGAACAACGAATCGCAGAAATTAAAACAATAGTAGACGATCCCAGTTTCCTTAGAATCATGTGCGCTCATGAAAGAATTGATCGTCTCAGCTTTACTTATCTTAAGCTCTGTATTTTATCTTTGCTGGAAGCACTCCATTTATATACTCCTCCAGTGAAGGCTTATTGTAACCAACTAGCCAATACTTTAAATAAAGAACAGCAGTTACCTAGGCCTGATATATTGGGGATATTCGGTAAACCTAATGTTAGAGATGCCCCCGAAATTAAAGCCTTAGGACATGCCCCATAAATTGGATTTCAATCTCCATTTGGAGATACCCCCCAATTTTAAACGTCAATTAGAAACAGCATATTGCGTCATAATTAGTCACATTGACTTAAATATAGTTTAATCTATATTTAGATTATGCTATTTATTATGAGTTGCAGATGCGAATCACCTCAGTCGAGTTATTGCCCCTAAAACTTAAGTTAAATGCAATGCTTCACCCGGATAAAATTGCCCTTCGCTTCTTAAAAAGCGATTATCTAAGTTATGAAGAGATAACTTACGCTGAACTTTACAATAAAAGTACTCATTTAGCAGGAGTCATTCAATCTATCCCGTCTAATGGACCCATATTATTAGTATTTGAGGCCAGTCTTGATTATGTCATTGTATTTTTAGCCTGCTTATTTGCTGGTCGTATTGCAGTGACCGCATACCCACCCCGAAAAACCCATAATCTTGAACGTTTAATTGCTATAATTAAAGACTCAAATATTTCCTTAATTCTTAGCCATAGCTCTATTAGCACTCATAACAGCTTTTTTAGGATAACAGAAAACACTTTAACCCTTAATATTGACCAAATTGATGACAAACCGGCTCACTATGTTCCCCCGGACCTTCAACCTGATGACATTGCTTATCTGCAATATACTTCTGGATCAACGGGATCCCCTAAAGGAGTGATAATCACTCATGAAAATATAATTGCTAATTTAAACATTTTCCGTGATTTGCTCGGTTTTGATGCCCTTAAAACATGTGTGAGCTGGTTACCCATATTTCATGATATGGGGCTAATAGGATGCACTTTATTGCCACTTTATTATGGAGGAACGCTGGTTTTTATGGCGCCCACCACTTTTCTAAAAAATCCTTTATTTTGGCTCGAATCTATGAGCAAACATCAGGGCACTTTCACCTTTAGTCCCAATTTTGGTTACGAATTGGCTATTGACGCATTTAATCAAAAACAAATAACCCATCTAGATTTTTCCAGCATCCACTCCCTGGTTAATGGTGCTGAACCTATCCAGCCCTCAACTCTTCGCAAAGTAAGTGATTCTTTGGAGCCCTATGGATTAAAAAGAGGTGCGATGAGGCCTGGTTATGGCATGGCTGAGACAACTTTAGTAGTAAGTATACAAGATACACAAAACAAATCGGCTATAAGAGAGGTTTCGGCTGATTTGCTGGCAAAAAAAATCATAGCCCCAAGCTCAAATCCAAAAGACTCTGCAGAAATAATTTGTTGTGGAACAATTCCAGAAAGCTACGATTTAAAAATAGTGGATCCGGTCAGCAAAAAAGTATTGCCTGATAATTATATTGGAGAAATATGGTTAAGGGGTAAATCCGTATCTAAAGGTTATTATCAAAATCCAGAAAAAACCAGGGAACAATTTGAAGCTTATACTCAGGATACTCATCAAGGTCCTTACCTGCGAACGGGTGACCTTGGTGCAATAAATGAGCACAAAGAATTGATAATTTGTGGCAGGGAAAAAGATTTAATTATCATTAACGGTCGCAATATTTACCCTCAGGATGTAGAGAGAGCAACTTATGAATCACATCATGCCTTGATAAATAACAACGCAGCCGCCTTTTTTATTCTTACTCATGGAGTTGAAAGATTAATCGTTATTGCCGAAGCCAAAAAACATCTTAAACCAGAACAACATCAGGAAATTTTTAAAGCGGTTAAATCGGAGTTATTTAGCGAGTTAGAAGTAATACCCTATGATATTGTTCTAATTCCGCCCCATTTACTTTGTAAAACCAGCAGTGGCAAAATTCAGCGTTCTACGTGTAAAGAACTCTATCTGGATAATAAATTAAAAGTTATGGCCAGTCTTCGTTCGTCCCAACCTCAAGCGAATGAAATCAAGCCGGCTTTAAAAACAAATAGCTCAGATCTTGTGGCCTGGCTTACCAACTGGATTGCCACTAGGCAAAAAATTAATGCGGATTCAATTCATGAGCATCAAGCGTTTACTGATTTTGGACTTGATTCTATAGCTCAAATTCAACTGACTCATGATTTGGAGGAGCTATTAAATACTACGTTAGATCCATGGCTTCTTTGGCAATACCCTAATATAAGCAGTCTTGTTAACGGATTGACTCATCAGCAAGTTGAAAAGGAGCAACATCATTCCTCTTATTCTCCTATAGCGATAATAGGAATGGATTGTCGGTTTCCAGGCCCCGATGGAAAGGAACTCAATGGGCTGAATTCATTCTGGCACGCCCTCATGGGTCAGGATGATTCAATTCGTCCTGTTCCTAAGTCCCGTTGGAATAATGATTTATATTTTAGTAAAAACCCGTATGAAAAAGGGAAACTATATACTAATGAGGGTGGATTTCTTAATGATGTTCAGCAATTTGACGCTCGCTTTTTTAACATTTCACCATTGGAAGCTAACTTACTCGATCCGCAACAACGTATTTCCTTAGAAGTGGCTTGGCATGCTCTGGAGGATGCTAATATTACGCCTGCTCAGATAAGAGACACCGACACAGGGATTTTCCTTGGCATAAGCACCCATGATTACCAAGCATTAATTCAAAAAAACGGAAATGCTGATCATTTAAATACTTATCAGGCAACCGGAACCAGCTTCGCTACCGCCGCGGGAAGAATTGCCTATTTTTTAGGCACTCAAGGCCCCTGTATGGCAATTGATACAGCGTGCTCCTCATCATTGGTAACGGTGCATCAAGCAGTACGTTCCCTGCAGAATGAAGAGTGCTCACTAGCAATTGCAGGAGGAGTCAACCTCATTTTATCACCTGACAATAACATTATATTTTGTAAAAGTAACATGCTTTCGCCTGATAATCGTTGTTATACATTTGATGAAAAAGCAGATGGATATGTTAGGGGTGAAGGCTGTGGTATGGTGGTTTTAAAAAGACTCGATAAGGCAATCAGCGACGGAGATAAAATATATGCAGTAATTAAGGGCAGTGCAGTGAATCAGGATGGAGCAAGTAATGGCTTGACTGCTCCAAATCTAATCGCTCAAATGAAAGTAATGCAGGCGGCCCTAAAAAATGCAAATGTAGATTCTGCCCTTGTTTCTCACATAGAAGCTCATGGTACAGGTACATCACTTGGGGATCCAATAGAGTGGGAGGGAATTCGTCAGATCTATGGTCAAAAACGCACGAGTCCGCTATACATTACTTCTTTAAAAACCAGACTGGGACATCTTGAAGCGGCGTCTGGAATTGCCAGTTTAATCAAAACTGCACTGGCCATTTATCACCAAACCATACCAAGTCATTTAAATTTTAAATCATATAATCCTAAAATTACTCAGCAAAAAAACATAACAGTTCCTCTCGAAACCATTGATTTTAAAAAAATGCACCATACGGAGTTACAGTATGCAGGGATAAGTTCTTTTGGTTTTAGCGGAACAAATGTTCATGCAATATTAAGCAAATCGCCGGTAATTCAAACAAAAGAAAACAGCCAATTTAAAGATTTTCCTGGCATTTGGATAATTAGCGCGAAAAACAAACGAGCACTGGAACACTATCTTAATGTGTATCAATCTTTTGGGGAAAAACTTGAGGATGATGCGTTTTTGACGATGTGTTATCA
>JAUXYG010000009.1 GCA_030694525.1 Legionella sp.
TAAAGCAGAGGTGAATAATGAACAATAAGAAACCAGAACAGCAACTCGTTAGAAGAAAATCTCTTTCTAAAAAAGGCGGCTGCGTCCTTCGCGAAGGAATATAAGTGAGGTACGCCATAAACCAACACTTAATCCGCTTAATTCATTCAGTGTATAAAAGAACATTAACTGAACGACCCCATCGATCTGAATAGACATTACGCTTTTTAAAGATTAAGAAAGCGTATATATCAAGGATATCAACAAAAATCACCAGGAAAACTATATAGCGAAATTTTGTTGTCCGTTCACTATTTCTAATAAATTTTGCACTGTTCGAGTTTTGGGAGTTTGAAACATAGAGTTATGTTCGGAAACTTTAATTTTTTGTGTCTCTTTTGCAGGTCTAAGACCAAAAAAGACTGCAATGGCTTCAATCCATCTTAAAGCACGGGCAATAATATTCCTTCCTTCATTGATTTTCGGGCTTACCTCTAGCTTCTTTACGTTGCTTTCAATTGCTTCTATGAATTTTTTTCTTGACTCATTGGAGGGCTGGGCTTGCAAATAGGTCTCCAATTGATCCTTATGAATTT
Source organism: Legionella sp. (assembly GCA_030694525.1). Taxonomy (GTDB): domain Bacteria; phylum Pseudomonadota; class Gammaproteobacteria; order Legionellales; family Legionellaceae; genus Legionella. The sequence continues at coordinate 576 of JAUXYG010000009.1, forward strand.
TTGTAATATCTTCATAGAGTTGAGCCTTTTCACTAGAACCTTTTTGTTTAAGCAATAAGGCTCTTTCAACATAATAATCGACTTTTTTGTTTACTTGAGAAACAAAATTTTGATGCTTTTCCCTATCGGCAATCATTTTAGGCCAATCTGATATCCCCGAATAAAACTGATGTATATTTGGGTTTGAAATCTTGATAATGGGCAGTAATCGTTCATAATTCATTCTCTCTTTAAATTGATTAAATAAGGAAAGCTCCAACTGCAACGCATTTAAAACAGCATGTGCTACAATGCGGCTGAAACTGGGTAATAAAGGATTACTGCCTTGAGGTTTGCCAATAAGATTTAAATCTGCTTCTATGTTTGCGATAATTCTTACTATTTCTGTTACTACAGAATCTAGGGGAGAATTATCATAAAGACTACCGCTAAGATATCGTTCCATATCATAGAGACGAAACTTCAACTGTCCTATAGATAAAGATAGATGCTTTAAAGTAGCAATTATAGAGGCTTCTTGAAGATATTTTGCGTAGGCAATTTTTTTTAGTTCCTCTTGTTTCGCTAGAGGAAATTTTTCTATCTTGGCGCCGAATTCGGGTAATTTTTCCAAATGATATTTATGGCGTACCGTGAAGTCTTTAATGACGCTATTTAGGTAACGCTGAATATCTCTGAATTGGTCGCCAATTTTAACCGTAGTTTTGGTCTCACTTGGGGTGACCCTTGAAGAGCGCATACAATGGTATTCATCGTGAAATACATAGTCTAAGGAACTTGGAGCGGGGAAACAGTCTGCTTTTTGCGGTAATTCATTCTCCGGAAAAGCTATCTGGACATCGCGATATCGTTCTAAGCTACATTGGCGAATATCATCAACACTTGATATTCCGATTACTGGGTTAATTCGTACGGGGTTGGGAAAATATACACTTAAACAAAGCTGTTCTAACTCAAATCCTGCAACAATTTCATGGGAAGACTGCGCGGGAAAATCTAAAAAATGAAGTCCAGTACTTTTTTTAGCTTCTTGCGTAATAGTGTGATTTGAGAAATACTCTGCGCGATTTAAAGGATTTGGGTTATCGATATAACGAATTTTATCTGTTCTATTTTTGGTAAAATAAAATCCTTGATCAAACCGAGATAAATTCTGCGCTTGCTTAAAAATCTCCTCCCGTAACTTCACTGAGGATTTATTAGTCATATTAGGTAATGATATCGAAGAGGATAAACATTGTCGCAAATAATCAATAGCACGAGGATTTTTAGAGCCGTCATTCAGAAACAGCGGAATAAACTCAGCCTGGTATATGACTGGTAAAACCTCTCTCATTCTACCCCATAATTTCATCAAAGTACCAAATCTTAAGGAAGAAATTTCTCCATCTTTCAGAGCTTGCAACACAGTGTAAGGAAACATTTCATCGCGCATGAACGAATCTTGATTGAATAAACAGTCAGGAGCTGTAAGGGTTTTTTGCAATTGATCAAAATGGACCCTAGTCACTTCGTTCATTTTATTTTGGATAAGAAGAGCTTTATCGTTTGGTATGCGTCGAACGGCTTCAATAAAATGAGGGCAAAGAGAGTGCGCTGATTCTGTCCAAATGTTTGGCATAAAATATCTACATAAGAAAAAATGTCTATTATATGATCATTATTTGTTTTAATAAAGCACATTCTTTTGTAATTCTTTAAGTAATCCTTTTCATTAGCAAATTTCTTTACCCCCTGAGGTGTAATTAGGATCATACACTTTGCAGACACCGTTTTTCCGAGTTAGCGAAATTCGGTGATTAACTCTGGCCATTAACATGGCTTGCTTGTCAACAAGACGATGAACAAATTGCAACGCTTCTCGCTTCAAATTCGAATTTACCAATTGGCTTAAGGTAATTTTTAACATCAAAAAAAAGTAGCATCTTATATCTCCCTATTGCTAAATATTTGCTGAGGTAGATTATCAAAATAAATGAAATGCTGGTAGGAGAAAGTTATGATGGGCCTGACAATTATTCAACTCATACTCTTAATTCGCATTGCCCCGTTTCTGTAATTTAACCCTATTAAGTAGAAAACTCTTTTTGGGTCAAATCTAATTTCTTCCTTAAACCCTTTACATCAAAAGACCTATGTCAGCAACATCGATAATCTTTAGTCCCAGGCCTATATAACGTTTGCTTAGTCCCGAGCTCCTTGAAGCCATTGCTGGACCAAATCATTAGTGTAGTGATTCGCCATAGCTTTTTTCATGCGACGAGTCTACTTTTGGTTTAATGGTGTTTATAAAAAATCCAATGTTAACGGGATTTAATGAGCTATATATTTTTTTTCTATCATCATAAGTTGCATACAATTTAACGGGAAAAAATGAGCTGTATATTTTTTTTCTATCATCATAAGTTTCATACAATTTAACGGGATTAAATAAGCTGTATATTTTTTTTCTATCATTATAAGTTTCATACAGTTTATTGTAGGAGCTACATACCTCCTGATTGGTATGTATATTTTTATGACTACCAAATTTAGCCTCATTCCAAGACAAGTAAGCATCACGTAACTCAAGTAAAACATACTCTATATCTTTCATAAATTTGGTGCCACTATGTTCGCTCAGACACTCTTCCACTTGATTAATCAATGGCCCCATTTCATCATGTTCTAAAATATCAGGAGGCCCGTAGATACCTGTTAAAATACCCCTCAATGGCATTCTTAAAAACCAGTTCAAAGGAGTGGTTGCTAACTGAATCACACCTCGGATTAAACAAAACAAACCATCCGCAGACCAGGTCAACATACTCATCACGTTAGCTCTTAAGTAAAGACTTAAATCACCAAAAAACCAGGTAAACAGACTTCGCAAGGGGAATGCAATTAAAAAAAACAAAAACATTAATGGAGACAAAACAAGAATAGCGGCTCCGCGGAAGATATTCTTAAAGCCCCTGGCAGGTTGCAAAATATCTCGCCAAAGATCATTTTTATCGTTATACGGCTTAATCGTGTATCGCATATCATTAGCTACTGATACCCAATGCTGCATCCCACCTCTCCATTGCGCAGCCCAATCTATGCCGAGTTTTGAATATTTACCATAGGAATATAAAATACTTTTATCTTTCAATGCTTGATAGTCAACCAAATAAAGATGTTTATGAAACCATCTTGCAAATGGATAATTTTTCATTGATAAATATTCAAATAAAGAAATATAACGCTGATTAATTTTTCTCATTAAATCACCCCCCCCGAGTAAAATATTTGTACAGTATAATAAAATTTAAGATACTTGTATATTTTTAGGTTGAGAAGGTATAACTTTTGAATGTTTTTTTCGCTCGACGCCGGTACACACTTAGATGCGATTTCATCCTGCGCTTGTTCCGCACTGATGTTGGCTCAATCTTTGGACGACATGAGGTCGCAAATACCTTATGTAAAGCTGGCGTCTCACCCAACGTTCACTTTACGCATCTTGGCAAACAGTTTAGCAGCTACCTGTAAATTAAAGAGTTAATGATTTTTTGACTGGATCACCTTTAGATCCTGACGGTGTTATTCACGAAAAATAGTATAATTCAGCAAAAATTTTGCATTTGGCCGGATGGTTGCTAATCCTGGATGTTCTACACTGTTGCAACACTACCAATGTTTGAATCAGCTTTCTGCTGACAATAATTACTCAAAAAATAATCCGTTAATGCTTAACCTCAAATAATGCATCTAAGAGTAATACAAATCATTAAAATAATAAATATTTGTTATAATTAGCCTTAATAGCGACAGTTACAGGCGAGAAAATAAATGCCATTAGTTACGTTATCGGCTCCTTTAAACATTGATGTTTCAGAATTAGCAAAATGTTTTCCAGAGTTTAGGCATAGACTCCCATATAGTGGAGTAACCTCTGAGTTTCTTTTAAACGACTCTAACTCAGATCGTGCCTTTTTTCTTTGTTTTGATGGTAAAACGGATGAAGGTTTTACCACCATAAAATCTCAATATCCTCCTGAAGAATTGGCCGTATTGCTAAACAGAGTACCGAAACATATAGCGGAACCGCTTAAACAAGCTCTTGTAGGGACTCAATTAGAAATACCCAATTTAACTGAATCTGAGATGGCGTCATTAAAAAAGAAAATGACGAAAAGTCCAGCTTCTTCATTCTTAAATACTATTTGGTCTGAAAGGCCAAGAGGTTATACAGGTATTCGACCTGAGCACGTTTTATTACCTCTTTTTAACAAAGGGAGTAAAGTTCTTGATGTTGGGGCAGGCGATGGATATATTACCCAAAGATTAAGAGACGAGCTAGGTTGTAATGCATATGCTCTTGAGCCAGGAATTGGAGTAAAAGATGGTTACGCAAAATGTGTGGAACGTTTAGGAGACGCATATGCCTTTAATTTAACTTTGCATGATGCGGTCACTGCACATCCAGAGGATTTTATAGGACAGTTTGATGCGATAACTGTATTCAAATACAATATTCCTGGGGCTATTAAGCATGAATTTGCTAATGATCTTGCCACATGTTTAAAACCAGATGGTATAGTGCACACAACATCTGTCGAACACGATAAGTTATATTACTCTCCAAGTTCAGGTAAGCATCCTTATATTGTTGAAGCATTATGCAAATATTTTAGTAGTGTTACAATAGAAGATGTTAAAACAAGTGGCTGTACATATGGTGTTGTGACGTGCTCAGGCCCAAAGCCAGAACTGTTACACGATAGTAAACTCAAGGTATAAAAGGCACTCATTATCCATTTTTAGCCATCTATAACCGACAAATGGTTGTCTTAGGAACATTAACTATTTTTGCAACCTCACTAACTGATTTAGCATCTTGCAACAGACGCTTGGCCAGGAGGCGGATCCCCACACACCAGCGCATAATTTGAATATGATTTAGTCAATAATTTGCTAGAATGCGCTGCGAAATTTGGGGAGTGGGAAAAGTTGGGATACAAGCATTTGGACTATTTAAAACGTTGTAAAATATTAGCGTTTTGGAAGGCTGGCTACAGCCAGGCGGACATTGCAAAAGAAGTAGGTGTGAATCAATCTACAATTAGCCGTGAGTCAAATCGAAATATTACATTTGTTCGAACCAAGCTAGGATCCTGGCAGTATAAACCTGATTATGCACAAGCTAATGCGAACCGCAGACACAAAGAAAAGAACAAAAAAATTAAACTTACCCCTGAAATAGCAAATTTTATTCGTGAAAAGATTCTTCAGAAATGGGGTCCAGATCAAATCAGTGGTTATGCAAAAAAGCATCAATTGTTTTCAATTGGTAAAGAATGGATTTATCAATTTATTCTTAGAGATACGTTTCCGGCCGGTTGGACTCCAAACCCCATTTACAATAAGTTAAGCGCTTAAGGTATCTTTTAATTCCGTTGCTTGTCGTACCCCGCGTTCCATTAAGTCCCCTATAAACTTTTGGTGCTCGGCAGAGAACTGTCTTTTAACATGGTATTTTCATCTTGCTGTTTAAGCACCTGTGGTGTAAAAAAGCTATTAGCACTCACAACATTTTTTTGCATTAAGGTGTTTTTAATGTACTCTAGAATTTTTATTTGTCCGGATTCTTGTGCGATAAAGAGTGGTGCTTGTCCTAAAGAATTTTCTTCAACAAGAGATGCACCTTGTTGCACTAAAAAATGTACGACGTGTAAATGACCTTGAGTGATTGCCATATCCAGCGGCCGGCACTCTTTCTGATCAATAGGAGCACCGTATTCTACAAGGTAACGGATGATATCTAAATTTCCACGAAAGCAGGCAATATACAGCGGTGCATTACTTGTTTCACCAGGGCAATAAGCATAAGCTCCTGCCTTTAATAAAGCGTGTAAGGCAGGTAGATGGCTCCATAGTGCTGCTTCAAAAATGGGTCTACGTCCACTAAAGTCTAATTTATTGGGATTGGCGCCATGATCAATTAAGAATTCAATCACAGAAGTCAGCCCATAGGTGGCTGCCAGACTTAAATAAGTATGACCTTTTATCTGCTCCCAATTGACATTACTATAGGAATCATTCAGCTGCTTTAAAATGCTAAGATTACCTTTTTGTACCGCTATATAAAGAGGCGAATAACAATATTCAGTTTCGGGGTTTAGCAGGGTACCCTCTTGCGCTAAAAGGTATGCAACCGTATATTCATCATCAGCTGCAATGGCACAGTAGAGTGCGCTAATCGGACTAGGGTTATGGGGCATGGCTTGATATAGCTTATCTATAATCACGGCCTTGTAAGTAAGGTATTCTTCTCGATCACATGAGGGGGCTTCTTCATAAACCGTCACCTGCAGGTTCATGCAAAATCCCTCTTCAGGAGCTTCAAGAAGGAGAGTAATTTTATCTGCCAAGGCCTCAATCGTATCTACTTCTATGGGCCCAATACTCGCATTAGAATCAATGATTAGATATTTCTGTGCTACCTGTGTTACCAAAAGCATATGACCAACACGATTAATGGAGCCTATATTTATTTTTTTATGAGGCTTTACAATCAATTTTAAAAAATAATCTAAGTTTTGCCGTGACATTAAGGCTCCTAAGTTAAGGAGAACCTCATAGTCCTTTTCTGAAACGAAACGAATCAACGATTCAGGGCTTTGATTCGATAATAAATGATGTCGATTGTGGAGCCACAGTAAATCGCTAAGAAGTGAGTGAAACAGTGCATCTAACTCCTTATCTAAAGTGCTCAACGTACCATCCCAAGAAGAGAGGCGCGTTAAGCCCTCATAAATGCTTGACCACTGCTCTACGGAGGTAGCTAAAAATAACAAAGAAAAACCATGACAAAGGCCATCATCCAACTGTCTCTTAATATCTTGGATAAGGATTAAGTCATAGGAAGCATCGGCGCTATGTTTTTTTAGATCAAGGTAGCTGCTAAACTGTTTACCTAAATGAGTGAAGCTAACGTTGGGTGAGGCGCCAGATTTACGTAGGATATTTGCGACCTCATGTTGTCCAAAGGATTGGGCCAACATGAGTGCGGAATGCGCACGGGATGAAATCGCATCCAAGTGTGTACCGGCTTGTACCAGCTGTCGTATAACAGACTCGTGACCATTCATGGCTGCAGCCATTAATGGGGTCAAACCTTGATTATCTGCCAAATCCACTTCGGCCTTATGGTTGAGCAAGGCCGCAACAATTTCCGTATAGCCTTTAAAACACGCAACAAAAAGTGCGGTACGTGTGTCCGAAGTATTAACTAAATTGACCGCGCAGCCAGCCTCTAACAAGACATTGAGTACCCCCAAATGATTGTTTTGCGCGCTGATATAAAGAGGAGAAGAATTATAAGATAATTCATCTTTATTCGCCCCGTTATTTAAAAGCAGCTGGACGATAGATGCATGTCCTTGACATGCGGCGGTCCATAAAATCGTTTGTCCAGACTCCAATTTAAAATGAACGTCTGCACCGGCTTTTATAAGAAGTTCGGCGATTTCTAGATATCCTAATTGTGCAGCAATGAACAGCGAAGGAGTCAAGCCCATAGAATGGACTGTGTCAACTGTATTATGCGTTAAAAGATATAAAACCGCTTCCTTGTCTTTGACAAACACTGCGTTAATTAAAGGGAGATTATCCTTTTCGGAGCCGTGCATGGTACCATTTTCGCGCCGTTCATTCATGAGAGAATTCCTAAAATCGCTGTAATCATCGATGACTATAGATCAAGTTCTAAATTTAAAAGCTGTATATTTGGCTTTTTGTTTCCATTATCGTGCAAAAAGTGTAATTTTAACACAGCATTCTATTTTGTAGCAAATTCCTCACATTAATAAATTCAAGGAATTACGTTTTGCATATCTATATCTCTTTTGGCCTAGTGCTTTCTTGCTTGCTTCATCCTCTAACAGAGCCAATTTTTACGAAAGGTATAGCTCATTCCATAATACAATTGCATTCTGGATTAAGCGCTGGCAACCAACAACCATTTCTTGTTCTTCCTTTGCTGCTGTCTTGAATTTCCTGGTTGTTACCAAACAGAATAGCTTTTGAGAATTTATTCGATAGCTCAATACGATTTAACTGTTTTTCAACAGTCTGTCGTACTTAGGCTGCGCAAACAATGGAATTAAAAGATACCTTAAGCACTTAACTTATTGTAAATAATGATAATTTTATATTTTCGTAATTACGATAGGATGGTCTTACTGACTCATTTAATGAATTAAAACCAACTTAAATGGTTAATATAAGTTCGACATTAGATGTTAGAGTAACTTTTAATTCCGTTGCTTGTCGAACCCCTATAAAGCACTTTATGATAAAGCACGTATTCATGGGCAAGTTCTCACTCACAGGAAGACATACCTTTATTGACTCGACTAAAACCTTAGGAACTTATTTTCATGAAAAAAGCAACAACGAGGATTTTTGTGATATAATATTGCGCTATTCGCATTTAAAGCGATCTCAATGTTTGATAAATCAGATAAACTTAGTTCGCGAGTTCAGTCAACTACCATAGTGAATAACTCCATATTCAAAAATTATTCTGGAAATTTATATGGAACTATCAAAAGACAACAAAAAATACAAATTATTATTGTTGGTGAAACGCATACTGATCCATGTGCAAAATCTTATATAGCAAATGCTGTAAGTAAGCTTGTAGATAAAAAAATTCCTATCACTTATTGTTCTGAAAAACCATGTAATTTAACTAATGTTATTTCAGTTTCAGAGCGATTAAAAAAAGTGATAGATACTTATGATGAATTTATAACAGATAATAAACTGCATGAATTTTTTTGCTTAGACAATGGACATAAAAGGCCTTACTTATCTCCAGAGGGTAAAACAAATTTAAAAAAATCGATTTTTGATCTGTTTAATACAGAAGACCCCTCTATTAGCAATGGAATATTCAGTGACATAATTACCCTGAATTCACGAAAGGAAGAGTTAAAAATATTGAATTTAATCATAGACAATAACTTAAATTATGTTCCAATTGATTTTGAGATAGGGACAAATAATGCGTTGGATAATTTAATTACGGAATGTTCTTTTTCTAATATAGTTAATACAGAGCAAGAAAGAACAGATATCATGATAGATAATCTATTTAAAAAAGCAATGCCTCCTTTGATGGAAACTTGCGGCATAATAATATGCAATGTAGGCCTCTTACATGCTCATAGATTAGCAGCCAAAATATTTTATAAATTAGATCAAAATCCTGAAATTTATAAAAATATTGATATTAAAATCAATTCATTATTTTTATATTCTGATTATTTAGAAAACAATTTTGAGGAAATTATTTCAGATAATGAACGTTTAAAATGTTGTGTAGACAAAGATGAAATAAAAAATTTATATAATATAATCCCATTCTTACCGTTAGGTTGCGTAGAAAACAAAGATAATTCTGATTTTTATCATCCAACCTTAGAAGATCTTGTTAATTCATCAATTGAAGATTTTGCAAATAAGAAATCAGTACATCCATTATATAAAGATACTGAGACATCTGAATACAACATGTAATGTTCACTATTTTAATCCATTATTTATCTAAAAAGGGACTTTAAATAGGGGTGAGAGAAGAAACGGAATTAGAAGTTACTAACATTTAATATCGAACTTATATTAACCATTTAAGTTAGTTTTAATTCATTAAATGAGTCAGTAAGACCATACCTATTAGCTATCGTAATTAAGAAAAATATAAAATTAGTGTTTTTACAATAAGTTAAGCGCTTAAGGTATCTTTTAATTGCGTTGCTTGTCGCAGCCCATAAAGACCAAACGTGTCTATTAATTTAAGATTTAGTGAACATGCAAATTCTCTGTAATTAAGATGTCCACTTAATCATGTAATAATCTCTCATCAACGGATTATTCCATTAATCCATTTAGAGACATTTCAAATTGAAATTGACGATTAAACCCTTTTCTGATCTTAGTTCGTTCAACACAAAATTATTACAATCTAAAACACATCCTCTTATAGAGAAAAGAGGATATCATCGATGCCAGAAAGGGATTTTGTAAGTTTTACATTTATTTGGCAGAGAAATTCAAACTTTGAATGGCTGTGTATTCCGGAGCGAAATGATCACCAATTCCGGCAGCATTTGATCGCAGATTCCGGAAACACTTGATCAGTGGTTCCGGTGTTACTTGATCACCGATTCCGGAGCATTTGATCAGTGATTCCGGTCGTATTTGATCACCACCAACACTTACGGTATGACAATTTTTATACAATATT
>JAUXYG010000011.1 GCA_030694525.1 Legionella sp.
AAATACGCATTCTGTTTTATATCTATTTCATTTTATTTAATTTAATACAGGCTTATCTCGATTTTATGAAAAACCCACGTCTAGAACTTGAGAGCTCCTCAGAAAATTTTTGAGATAGATTAATAATTCAGATAAAAATAATTGATTAATATATCAAAGCTGCTCTGATGAAATAAGATGGAAAGTTGTATTTGATCATAGATGTCTGGATACCGCGAATAAATCGCGGTACGCAGGTATTTTGTCTTAAAGATTCGCATTATAAAAATAATTGATTGATGATAATGAAGCTTGTTCTAATGGAATGAAATTGATAAAAAGCTCTGTCAGAGTAAACGGACAGAGCTTTTTAATTAGATGATTTTAGCTGTCTTATTTAGCAAGTGCGGCCTTCTTTTCTTTTTCTTTGGCAATGACTGCTTCTGCTACGCTGTTTGGACAAGCTGCATAGTGCGAGAATTCCATTGAAAATTGACCACGACCTGAGGTCAGAGTACGTAATGTGCTGATGTACCCAAACATTTCAGAAAGAGGAACATCCGCTTTAATCCGTACGCCTGTAGCACTTGGCTCTTGTCCAGAAATCATACCACGACGACGATTTAAGTCACCAATAACATTACCGACATCATCTTCAGTACTGTAAACGTCGACTTTCATGATTGGCTCAAGCAATTGTGGTGCAGCTTTGGGAATTGATTGACGAAACGCGCCTTTGGCCGCAATTTCGAATGCAATTGCCGAGGAGTCTACCGGATGGTATGCACCGTCAGTAAGATTCACTGAAACGTCCAATACCGGGAAGCCCGCTAAAGTACCTGCGCCCATCATGGAACGAAAACCTTTTTCAATTGCTGGGAAAAACTCTTTAGGTACGTTACCACCAACAACAGAGGTTACGAAGGTAAAACCAGAGTTTGGTTCGCCTGGTTCAATCGTATAATCAATTTTACCATACTGACCCGAACCACCTGATTGTTTCTTATGAGTATAACTGTCCTGAACCGGTTTGGTAATGGTTTCGCGATAAGCAACCTGAGGTTGACCCACTAACAACTCAACATCGTAAGTACGTTTTAAAATGTCCACTTTAATATCAAGATGTAGCTCACCCATACCACGAAGAATGGTTTCACCAGAATCTATGTCTGTTTCTACTCTAAACGTAGGATCTTCTGCAACCATTTTACCAATAGCAATACTCATTTTTTCAGTTGAGCCTTTATCTTTTGGTGTTACAGCAATAGAAATAACAGGCTCAGGGAAAACCATCGCTTCCAGAGTACATTCATGATTAGGGTCGCAAAGTGTATGACCGGTTCGTACGTTTTTCATACCAACAATAGCGATAATGTCCCCTGCTTCAGCGCTTTGTAATTCGTTACGCTCATTCGCTTGCATCTCAACCATACGACCAACTCGTTCTGTTTTGCCGGTAAAGGAGTTAAGTATGGTATCTCCTTTATTCAATCTTCCAGAATAAATTCGTACGAAAGTTAGTGCGCCAAACCGATCGTCCATAATTTTGAACGCCAATGCGCGTAATGGCTCATCAGGAGAAACGATCGCAAATTGACCATTTGGCTCCCCTTCTGCATTAGTCAGAGGTTGGGGATTAACTTCATGAGGGGCTGGTAGATAATCAACAACAGCATCTAATAAAAGTTGCATTCCTTTATTTTTAAAGGCCGATCCACAATATGTTGGGAAGAAGGCTAATTCTAAAGTACCTTTACGAATACAGCGCTTGATATCTTCAATTGAAGGCTCTTCCCCTTCAAGATAAGCCATCAGCAAATCATCATCCATCTCTAAAGCTGTTTCGATTAATTGACTGCGATACGTCTCAACATCGTCAACCATATCAGCTGGAACGTCGGTAATTGTGTAATTTTCTGGCTGTCCGGTTTCGTCCCAGACGTAGGCTTTACGCGTTAATAAATCCACTACTCCGATGAAGCTGTCTTCAACACCAATTGGTAATGTCATGATTAACGGATTCGCACCTAAAACTTTCTTCACTTGCGCTGTTACTTTTAAAAAGTCCGCGCCAATACGATCCAGCTTGTTTACGAAAATCAAACGAGATACTTTGGAATTATTTGCATAACGCCAGTTGGTTTCAGACTGTGGCTCAACGCCGCCTGAACCGCAAAAAACACCGATACCACCATCGAGTACCTTAAGTGAACGATATACTTCAACGGTGAAGTCAACGTGTCCTGGGGTGTCGATTACGTTGAAACGAGTCCCTTTCCAGAAACAACTCACTGCTGCTGACTGGATGGTAATGCCCCTCTCTGCTTCCTGTTCCATAAAATCTGTTGTTGATTCACCTTCGTGAACTTCACCGATTTTATGGATTCTGCCAGTAAGCTTAAGAATACGTTCGGTAGTCGTGGTTTTGCCGGCATCTACGTGAGCGAAGATACCAATGTTTCTATAAAGGTTTAAGTCAGTCATAGCGCTCTTATAAAAGTGAAATGGATTTGAAAATAGTGGTGGATTATACAGTATTTTATAAAAATTTACAGCAGTTCTGTAAGCATCTGGATAAAAAACTCATTACAATATTTTATAAACATTCTATAAATTTAAAACTATCCCTTACTGGATCGTGAACATTCTCTCTAAACTTTATAACTCCAGGTGTATCATTCCTTATTTTATTAAGAATTTTTTCTGAGTTCGTTTAATTTCATCATTTATTTCATCAATATCTATTGTATTTGAATGAGCATCCCCAAGTTTCTGCTGGATAAATTTAATTCTTTTTGCCAGACTTCCATTGGGATTTATTAATTGCTTATTATTAATTAATTTACATTTTAAATCGATCAAAAAATCGTCGGGAGCTTGATTATTCGGATTACTAAGTACCTGTTTCACTGTATCAATATGGTGTCGATTCCAATGTCCAGTAACCGCTAATTTCAAAAAAGATATAGAAGATGAGAAAAAACCAGCATAATTGTTATTAGAACATTTACAATAATCATTTAATACATTCTTGATCGATACGTGAGGAGAATCATGATTCCATAAATAAGAGTATATGTTTTTAAAGTAATAAAGCTGATCTGTATTAGCACCTGGAGATATAAAATTATTTAGTGAGAATAGCAATTCATATACATTCCCATCTTTTTTAGCAGAGGTCTGGAACCTAGGTCGATATCCTCTTGAAAATCGCAGTGTATCAACAAATGGCACATCAATCTGGAGGAATTGATCATTCTTGGAGCATAGATCTTGTTTTGTTCCAACTAGAATTATTCTTGCATTGGGGGCATGGGTTCTTAAGAGAGCTATATCACATTGTATTTGAATCAGATTCAACTTCTTAAGCGAAAGATCAACACAATATATAATCACATCTTTCCCTTTTAATATATTAAAATCAAAGGTATGAAAATGATTAAAAGTTGAATAACTTACGTCCGTGATATTAATATCAGGAGAGATTTTTAACTCCCTTAATTTCACGGTTTTGGAATATTTTTCTTCGAAAGGAATTCCACAAAGAACATTGCATAATTGAGTTTTACCCGATTGGGGTAATCCTAAGATAATGGTTTCTAATGGCATATTGCTCTCATAACTTTTTGTTTACTCAATTATACTCTTATTTTAATTCTTAGTTTATTAATTTTGGACATATTAATAAAATTAAGGGCATATCATTCATGATCTAGGAATTTAAGCTGCTAATTTGAGTTGGGTATTTTTGTAATTAAAGGACTAACTAGGTTTTGAGGAATTATAATTATAAATAGGTTGAGATATAGGTAATTTTTTTTCCCAACTTTTTTGAGAGCTGTTTGCATTTATTTCATGGATTGAGTAAACGGGGCTCATTACTAGGTATAATCGGCTCTTTTAATTTTGCCTGTGGTTGCAGTAGAACACTAATGTCATGAGTATTTTTGAGTAAAGGGTCGTAAAGAATTAATAGTACGGGTCAATTAGCCATGATTTCTGGCTGCCGCGCATAAAGCGCGGCACGTCGGGGTCGGGGGATAACTATCAACAGATCTTAGGAGAGTATTGCTTGATTAACTTCAAGCATCTTAGATCTGATTAAGCCAAGTATCTTCGCCTTTGATTACCTAAATATCTTAGACTTTGATTAAACCCAAGTATCTAGAGTATGACTAACCCAAATATCACAGGCTGCTTACTTAAATACTAGTAGTTCCACTGTTGATGAGTTAGGTTACTCAAGAACTCTAAATTTCCATTAAATCTTTTTCTTTCGCAACCAGGACCGCGTCAACTTCGGCAATATATTTATCAGTAAGCTTTTGAATCACTTCTCCGGCGCGACGCTCATCATCTTCAGAAATAGATTTATCTTTAACCAAATCCTTGAGTTGGCCATTGGCATCTCTTCTTATATTTCGAATAGATACACGTGCCTGTTCTCCTTCATGGCGAACTACTTTAATAAGCTCTTTTCTTCGCTCTTCAGTTAAAGGAGGCATGGGAACACGAATGGCACTTCCAGCTGTTGAAGGATTTAAACCAAGATTTGCATTTAAAATTGCTTTTTCTACCGCTGCCACCATGGCTTTTTCCCATGGAGTAACTGTAATAGTACGCGAGTCGCTTGCGCTAATATTAGCTACTTGGCTAAGCGGTGTCAGATTTCCGTAATAATCAACTTGCACATGATCCAATAAACCGGCGTTTGCTCTTCCAGTTCGAATTTTGGTCATATCTACACCTAACGATTCAACCGTTTTTTTCATTCGCCTTTCTGAATCTTGTTTAATATCATTGATCATCTTTAGCTCCAACTATAGTACCTACTCGCTCTCCAACAACAATTTTCTTTAATGCCCCGGGAGTTGCCATGGCGAAAACTTGCAATGGCATATTCTGATCCTGACATAAGCAAATTGCGGTAGAGTCCATTACCTCTAAACCTTTGGTTAATACTTCTTTATAAGTTAAAAAATCATAACGAACCGCATCTGGATTTTTTATGGGATCCGCAGAGTACACACCATCAACTTTTGTTGCTTTTAAAACAATATCTGCATCAACTTCAATCGCTCTCAAGCATGCGGCGGTATCTGTGGTGAAGAAAGGATTTCCCGTTCCAGCAGCAAAAATGACCACTTGGCCGTTTCGTAAATGGGTTATGGCTTTTCGACGGTGATACGAATCAACCACTCCCAACATAGGAATGGCTGACATGATACGCGCTGGTAAATCAATACGCTCCAACGCGTCTCTCATTGCTAAAGCATTCATCACTGTAGCTAACATGCCCATATGGTCGCCAGTTACACGACCTAGTCCCGCTTGAGACAATGCTTTTCCACGAAATAAGTTGCCACCACCAATGACAATACCTACTTGAACACCCATCTGTATTAATTCTGCAACATCTCGAGCTAGTGTATCAAGTACAGAGGGGTCAATGCCAAACTGGGAATTGCCCATCAGAGCTTCACCACTAAATTTCAGTAAAATACGTTTATATTTTAATTCGGGGTGAATTTCGCTCATCATGTACGAACCTGAGCCATCACTTCTTCAACAAAGTTATCTTCTTTCTTCTCAATACCTTCACCCACTACATAGCGAACAAAAGAAACAACTTCAGCATTTTTCTCTTTTAATAATTGTCCTACTTTAATATCAGGATTTTTAACATAAGGTTGACCAATTAAACTTACTTCATCAATAAATTTGTTAATTCGGCCTTCAATCATTTTGTCGATAATTTCTTGTGGCTTGCCACTTTCTTTAGCTTGAGCGGTGAAAATTTCACGCTCATTTTCGATCGCTTCAGCAGATACCTGATCACGGCTCACTACAATAGGTTTACTTGCAGCAATGTGCATTGCAATGTCTTTAGCCAGTGCTTCGTCACCATTTTTAAGCGCAACCATCACACCAATACGAGAACCGTGGAGATAATAACCAACAACACCACCTTCGCAAGTGATACGCTCAAAACGTCTTAATTTAATATTCTCACCAATTTTTGCAAACAATTCCTGTCTGGCTTGTTCTACTGTGTTGCCGTTGGATAATTTCAACTCAGATAAAGCAGTGACGTCACTTACTGAACTGTTTAATGCCGCTTCAGCCACAGTATTCGCAAAATTAATAAAATTATCGTCACGAGCAGCAAAATCAGTTTCGCTATTTACTTCAAGTATGATTGCAGTTCGCTCATCTGCAGAACGAACAATAGAAACCATACCTTCCGCGGCTACGCGATCTGCTTTTTTATCTGCTTTTGCTTGACCTGCTTTACGCATTTCCATTATTGCAGCTTCGATATCACCGTTAGTTGCTATCAGGAATTTTTTACATTCCATCATCCCTGCGCCTGTACGCTCACGCAATTGCATCACTAATCCAGCACTAATTGTCGACATTTTCAATTCTCCACATAGCAAAAAGGGGGCTAGTTAAGAGTAACGCCCCCTTTTATTCAAAAATTAATTATTGACCCGCTTTTTCTTCATCTTTAGCTTTTGTAGGAACTTCTACAAATTCAGAGTCTGAGGATACCCCACCCACTGTATTGCTGTTTTTACCATCTAAAATGGCATCAGCAATGCAACGAACATAAATATCTACTGCTCTCATTGAATCATCGTTACCAGGGATTACATAATCAATGTTATCTGGACTGTTATTAGTATCAACAATACCGATCACTGGAATTTTCAGACGACGAGCTTCTTCTACAGCAATATGTTCAAAACCCACATCCACAACAAAAAGAGCATCCGGTAGTCCACCCATGTGTTCAATACCGCCTAATCCGCGATCCAGTTTTTCAAGTTCGCGAGTCAGCATTAACGCTTCTTTTTTGATCATGTCATTAAACAATCCTTTTTCCTTCATTTCTTTTAATTCCTTTAATCGGAATATAGATTGTCGGACTG
>JAUXYG010000022.1 GCA_030694525.1 Legionella sp.
TGAGTAATGCTGACTTCCGCAGCAAAAAATTCTTAGTTGTTAAATTTAAACGAACAAAAATGATTAACTTAGAAATGCGAAATTAGTAACAATGACATAAAGGAGTAAGGATAGAATCAATAACATTTGATGTTTTACAAAAAGGGATGATATCCATTCCATTATTTTTAGGCGCTGAGTTTGTTGGACTATCTTCATTATGTTACTCCATTTTCCATTGGAAGATTTGTGGATTGCATGGTAGACAAACCATATGTCCGAGTCAATTAAGATTTTACTTCAAAGGAAAATATTTTTTACGGTTGTAATAATTACAGCAAACTGGTAAAATATTAATCAAAGTGAGGGGTGGAAAAGAATAAATAGCACTGTAAAGTTATGAGTTTATTAACGATGAAGAATAAAAAACTTTTTTAAATGGATGTAAAAGAATATCTATCTTGCTTAATAGAATTGTTTAATTTATAATTCGCGCGGTGAAAGTTAGGTGAATATGTGAACAAACAGCTAAATAGGCGCGGAATAATGCGATTGTGGCTGGTGCAGTTAGGTATAACAGTATTCCTGGCGGCTCTATGCGCAATAATGTTTAATATGAATGCAGCAAGTTCAGCACTCCTTGGTGGTCTTGTATGTATTATTCCCAACGCTTATTTTGCCAGTAAATTATTTAAGCATCAGGGTGCCCGAGCCGCAAAGCAGATTGTAAGCAGCTTTTATAAAGGTGAGGCGCTAAAGATATTTATATCCATATTCTTGTTCACAGCAGTTTTCGTATTATGTAGGATCACACCGCTTGCGTTTTTTGGATCATATATTTTGATACTCATGACGCATTGGTTTGCCCCATGGATAATTGTCAATAAACAGAATAGGCCAGAAAGTGACTGAAATGGTATCTAGCACAAACTATATCAAGCATCATCTAACGTATCTAACCTATAACGTTAGAGATATGGAAATGGGTTCATCCGGTGGCTTTTGGACACTGAATCTTGACACCATTTTCTTTTCCCTCATTCTCGGTGGTATTGCTGCCGCTCTGATGTATTTTGGCGCGCGCCGTGTTACTACGGGTGTTCCTGGTAAATTACAAAACTTTGCCGAAATGATGTTGCAATTTGCTGACAATCAGGTGAAAGATTGTTTCCATGGCAAAAATAATTTAATTGGACCGTTGGCTCTGACCATATTTTTATGGGTCTTTTTAATGAACTTCATGGACATATTGCCAGTTGATGTGTTACCTATGATTGCTCAGATGGGTGGAGTGCATAACCTGAAGGTAGTCCCCACTAACGACCTGAATTTAACGTTCGGTCTCTCTTTATCAGTATTTGTTCTGATTCTGTATTACAGTATCAAGATTAAAGGCGCTAAAGGATTTATTAAAGAATTAACCTTACAGCCTTTTAATCATATAGCTTTTATACCCTTTAACCTTCTGTTGGAATTAGTAGGCTTAATAGCCAAACCTATTTCTCTGGCATTGCGGTTATTTGGCAACTTATATGCTGGCGAATTAATCTTTATTTTGATAGCCTTGCTAACCTTAAATGCTGCATCGACATCACTGGTAGGTACTGTGACTTTGGGATCTGCTCAGTTTATTCTGGCACTTGCCTGGTCTATTTTCCATATTCTGGTGATAACCCTGCAAGCATTTATTTTCATGGTGTTGACTATAGTTTATCTCAGTCTGGCACACGAAGAACACTAACGATTTAATTTTCATCATCCATTGTAAAGGGGATAAATATGCAAGCTGCTGAGTTAATAGCACAAGTTCAAAGTATGACTGTAATTGCGGTCGCGTTGTTAATCGGTTTAGGTGCCTTAGGCACAGCAATCGGCTTTGGTTTATTAGGCGGTAAATTTCTTGAAGGTTCAGCGCGTCAACCTGAAATGGTTCCAATGTTACAAGTTAAAATGTTTATCGTTGCAGGTCTATTAGACGCGGTAACCATGATTGGCGTAGGTATCGCATTATTCTTTACTTTTGCTAACCCGTTCCTTAGCAATCTGGGTTCTTGATAACACATGAAGTGGGCGCCGTTGCGCCCTAATTGTTAACAGGAGATATACTTTGGATATTAATCTGACTTTAATAGTACAAATGCTTGTTTTTGCCGCATTTGTTTTATTTACTATGAAACTGGTTTGGCCTCCTTTAGCCAAAGCCTTGGAAGAACGACAAGAGAAAATTGCTGATGGTTTATCTGCGGCTGAACGTGGTCGTAAAGAATTAGAATTGGCACAGCATCGTGTTAAAGAAGATTTAAAGCACGCTAAAGTTCAATCCGCTGATATCATTGATAAAGCAAATAAACGCGCATCACAAATCATTGAAGAAGCTAAAGAAGCTGCTAAACGCGAAGCGCAAACCCAGGCTAAAATTGCTCAGGAGCAGATTGCACAACAAGTGAATCATGCTCGAGAAGAATTGCGCAAACAAGTAGCTAAATTAGCTATTACTGGCGCTGAAAAAATCTTGATGCGAGAAGTCGATGCTAAAGCGAATAGCGCCTTGTTGGATAACTTGATAGAAGAGATTTAATATGTCTGATAGCACCACTATAGCCAGACCTTATGCTAAAGCCATTTTCGAGCATGCACTAGCTGAAGATAAATTAGCAGAGTGGTCTCAATATCTGCTAATACTTGCTGAGACAGTTATTAATCCTCAAGCATCTCAGTTTATTGCAAATCCAGCTTCTACTGAGCAGCAACAGATTGAACTGTTGCAATCAGTATGTGACTCGCATATTAAAGATAACTCATCGTTAAAGAATTTGATTGGTTTGCTGGCTAATAATAAACGGTTGATGTTATTACCTGAAATTAAAGCACTGTATGAAATTCATAGAGCAGAGCAAGAAAAGACTTTAGCTGTGGATGTCATCAGTTTTTCCAAAGTATCACCTGCTCAAGAGCAGCAATTAATGGATTCGTTAAGTAAACGACTAAAGCGTAAAGTGTCGTTACAAATCAGTATTGATCCCTCCCTGCTTGGTGGTGCAGTGATTCAGGCAGGCGATTTAGTTATCGATGGCTCAATCCGGGGCAAGCTCAATAAACTTGGCGCCGGTTTGGCCGCTTAATTTAGAGGATAGTTTCATGTCAGAACAAGTTGCGTTAAATCCTTCTGAAATCAGTGAATTAATCAGAAAGAAAATTGATGATTTTAAAGTGGTTTCCGAATCAAGTAATGAAGGTACAATCGTAAGCCTTGCGGATGGTATCGTTCGTTTACATGGCCTTGCCGACGTAATGGCCGGCGAAATGATTGAGTTTCCTGGTAGAGTATATGGTCTGGCTCTGAACCTTGAAAGAGATTCAGTAGGTGCGGTAATACTTGGGGATGCATCCTCTTTGGCTGAAGGTCAAAAAGGTAAATGTACTGGTCGTATTCTTGAAGTACCGGTTGGACCAGGATTATTGGGACGTGTAGTTGATGCTTTGGGTAACCCAATTGATGGTAAGGGTCCTATTGAAGCTGCTCGCATGTCACCTATTGAAAAAGTTGCTCCGGGAGTAATTTCACGTAAGTCAGTTGATCAACCCGTTCAAACAGGATTGAAAGCAATTGATGCGATGATTCCTGTCGGCCGTGGTCAGCGAGAGCTCATCATCGGCGACCGTCAAACCGGTAAATCAGCCATTGCAATTGATGCCATTATTAACCAAAAAGGTACTGGCGTTAAGTGTGTTTATGTAGCAATTGGTCAAAAAGCTTCTTCTGTAGCTTCGATTGTTCGTAAATTGGAAGAGCATGGCGCATTGGAACATACTATCGTTGTAGTGGCAGGCGCTGCTGACTCAGCTGCCTTACAGTTTATTGCTCCTTACTCTGGATGTTCTATGGGTGAATATTTCATGGAGCGTGGTGAAGATGCATTGATTGTATACGATGACTTGACCAAACAAGCATGGGCTTATCGTCAAATTTCCTTGTTATTACGCCGACCACCAGGTCGTGAAGCTTATCCTGGGGATATTTTCTATTTGCACTCACGATTATTAGAGCGCGCTGCACGTATTAATGCAGATGAAGTAGAAAAATTAACAAAAGGTGAAGTGAAGGGTAAAACCGGATCATTAACTGCTCTACCCATTATTGAGACTCAAGCTGGTGACGTATCTGCGTTCGTACCCACTAACGTTATTTCAATCACTGATGGTCAGATTTTCCTGGATGTGGATTTATTCAACTCAGGGGTCAGACCTGCGATTAACTCCGGTCTATCTGTATCACGGGTAGGTGGTGCTGCACAAACCAAAATTATGAAAAAATTAGGTGGCGGTACCCGATTGGCATTAGCTCAGTTCCGTGAACTGGAAGCATTTTCTCAGTTCGCATCTGATCTTGATGATGCCACCCGTAAGCAGTTAGAGCGTGGCCAACGTATTACCGAATTAATGAAGCAAAAACAATATTCTCCTTTCTCGGTAGCTGAGATGGGTATTAGTTTGTTTGTTGTTGAAAAAGGCTACCTGGATGACGTTCCGGTAAACGAAATTAGTTCTTTTGAAACGGCACTTCATGATTACATGCGCAGCACCCATGCGGCTTTATTGCATTCAATAAATGAAGCAGGTGGTTATGATAACGATATTGAAGCAAAGTTGAAGAAAGCTGTTGAGGAATTCAAGCGTACCGGTAGTTGGTAAATTATAAGGTCATGACAGCAGTGTCATGACCTATAAATCAATAAAGGCGAAGTAAGATATGGCTGGAGCAAAAGAAATCCGCACCAAAATTTCGAGTATCAACAAGACTCGTAAAATTACGCGTGCGATGGAAATGGTGGCAGCAAGTAAAATGCGTAAAACGCAAGAAAGAATGCGTGCATCCAAACCTTATGCCAATAAAATTTATGAAGTAGTAAAACACATCGCCCGTGCTAACTCAGAATACCGACATCCGTTTATTATGGAACGTGAAATTAACCGCATTGGCATCATAGTTGTTACAACTGATAGAGGTTTGTGTGGCGGCCTCAATGCTAATTTGTTGCGAGAAACCATCCGTAATATGCGGCAGTGGAAAGAGCAAGGCAAAGAAATTGATGTCGCAGTTATTGGACGAAAAGGTCAGGCATTTTTTAAACGGGTTGGTGGTAGTGTTTTAGGTTCTATAGATCATTTAGGTGATACACCAGGGCTTAATGATTTTATTGGAATCGTTAAAGTAATGATTGATTCGTACTATAGCGGTACTATAGATGCACTACATATTGTATATAACGAATTCGTTAATACAATGACCCAAAGACCCACGGTAAAACAATTATTGCCGTTACCAAAATCAGAAGATGATACAAAAATAATGGGACATCATTGGGATTATATTTATGAGCCTGATGCAAAAGACCTGCTAGATGATCTTCTCGAACGCTATATTGAATTACAAGTCTATCAGGGTGTTGTGGAAAACATCGCTTGTGAACAAGCGGCAAAAATGATTGCTATGAAAAGTGCAACTGATAATGCTGGTGATTTGATTAAAGAATTTCAATTGGCCTATAACAAAGCCCGACAAGCTGCGATTACACAAGAGTTAGCAGAAATTGTTGGTGGCGCAGCCGCTTTATAAGAGGGTATATAATGAGCTTAGGAACTGTAGTAGAAGTAATTGGTCCGGTGGTAGACGTTGAATTTCCCCGTGACGGTGTACCAAAAATTAACGATGCATTAACATTAGTTGATGGTGACCTGGTTTTTGAAGTACAACAACAATTAGGTGATGGTGTTGTGCGTACTATTGCAATGGGAACAACTGATGGTTTGAAACGTGGTCTCAAAGCACATAATACCGGTAAGCCAATTCAGGTACCTGTAGGTAAAAAAACCTTAGGTCGAATTATGGATGTTTTAGGTCGTCCTATCGATGACGAAGGTCCAATCGAAGCTGAAGATCATTGGGCAATTCACCGTAAAGCGCCAAGCTATGAAGAGCAAGCGGGTAGCCAGGAATTATTAGAAACCGGTATTAAAGTTATTGACCTGTTATGTCCTTTTGCCAAGGGCGGTAAAGTAGGTTTGTTCGGTGGTGCGGGTGTAGGTAAAACCGTAAACATGATGGAATTGATTCGTAATATTGCTATCGAGCACAGTGGGTACTCTGTATTTGCTGGAGTTGGAGAGCGTACACGTGAAGGAAATGACTTCTATCATGAAATGAAAGACTCAAACGTACTGGATAAAGTATCTTTGGTTTATGGTCAAATGAATGAGCCCCCAGGAAACCGTTTACGTGTTGCTTTGACTGGCTTGACCATGGCAGAAAAATTCCGTGATGAAGGTCGTGACGTACTGTTATTTATCGATAATATTTACCGTTACACTTTGGCAGGGGTTGAGGTATCTGCATTATTAGGTCGTATGCCTTCTGCGGTAGGATATCAACCTACTTTGGCTGAAGAAATGGGTATGCTACAAGAGCGTATCACTTCAACTAAAACAGGCTCCATTACTTCAATTCAGGCAGTATACGTTCCAGCGGATGACTTGACTGACCCATCCCCCGCGACTACATTTGCGCATCTCGACGCAACCGTTGTATTGTCACGACAAATTGCCGAGCTTGGAATTTATCCAGCAGTAGATCCATTAGACTCTACTTCCCGTCAATTGGATCCTTTAGTGGTTGGCCAGGAACATTACGATACAGCTCGTCGCGTTCAGCAAACCTTACAACGTTATAAAGAATTAAAAGATATTATTGCGATTCTGGGTATGGATGAATTATCTGAAGATGATAAACGTGTGGTTACTCGTGCGCGTAAGATTCAACGATTTTTATCTCAGCCGTTCTTCGTTGCTGAAGTATTTACCGGTTCTCCAGGAAAATATGTATCACTAAAAGATACTATTAAAGGTTTCCAAGGTATTCTTGCTGGCGAATATGATGATTTACCTGAACAGGCATTTTACATGGTCGGAAGCATAGAGGAAGCTGTTGCTAAAGCTAAAACTTTATGAGGCAAGCAGAAATGACTATAACAACGCACCTGGATATCGTAAGTGCTGAGCGTGAAATATTCTCAGGCCTGGTAGAGATGGTAGTAGCAACTGGCGAGTTGGGAGAAATAGGTATTACTCCTGGCCACGCGCCACTACTCACCCTATTGAAGCCGGGTGAGATTCGCTTGACGCTACAAGGTGGCGAGCAGGAAATATATTATGTGCAAGGTGGTATGCTCGAAGTGCAGCCCCATTCGATAACTATATTATCGGATGTTGCAGAACGTGCTGATCACCTCGATGAAGCATCTGCCTTAGCTGCAAAAGCACAGGCAGAAGCAGCCATGGCTAATAAAGGTGGGGATATTGATTATTCAGTCGCCGCTGTGGAGCTTGCTCGTGCCGTAGCACAAATTCGTGCCATTCAAAAAGTACGAAAAAACATTAAATAATGTTCTATGTAGTACAAGGTAAGCGAAACTTATCTTGTACTAAATCCCATCATTGCACAACATTCACCCTCTCACTTTGCTGAGCTTCGAGTACAGTTGTATTGTTTAGTTATGTTTAGGTGCTTTTTAATGGCTGATTGACAATCAGATATTGACTTCTGTCGCTTGTTTCGCGAGTTCGACCTTAATGAATGTATTAGATGAATGTATTAGATTCGTGGATCATAGTACATCTCTTGGATCCCGCGAATAAATCGCGGGACGTTGTAATTATTTAATGAGACGCTGGGATCATTTGATGAGACGTTGGGATCATTTGATCAGACGCTGGGATCATTTGATGAGACGCTGGGATCATTTAATGAGATGTTGGGATCATTTGATGATAGGGTGTAATTATTTGATAAGATGTTAGGATTATTTTAATGAATTGTTATCGCGGTATAAAAATATATATTTAAATAATAATTAGAGAGGTTTTTTTTATTTGTATATTATTGCATTTTTGTACGTTGGCCTTGTTCGTACTATGAGCGACATAGATATTGCAAAAAGGATTGAAAATAGATACTTATTCATATTAATTCACACACTTATCCACAGGATTTACATTCTGCATCAATTAGATTATTTGTAAAATATCAAAAATTTCAATAACTTACGTTTGCACGGGCAAAGTGCTCTAAAAATATTATAAAGTTATTCACAATCCGCATGCTGTTTAGAATACTAACATGATGAATATTTTGTTAAAATAGCTTTGCAATCGTAACCAAACTTGCACTACGATGACCTTATAGCGACTAAATTGACAATGACTAAAAAAACCATGATGAATGAAGCAACTGAAAAAAAACCGCTAACCGAATTTACAGAGAAAGCATATCTCGACTATTCCATGTACGTCATCCTTGATCGGGCATTGCCTAATATTGCCGATGGGTTAAAGCCAGTACAACGGCGTATAGTATATGCAATGTCTGAATTGGGATTGAAAGCTACAGCGAAATATAAAAAATCAGCGCGTACTGTGGGGGATGTGTTAGGTAAATTTCATCCTCATGGTGATAGTGCCTGTTATGAAGCTATGGTTTTGATGGCACAACCATTTTCCTATCGTTACCCCTTTGTCGATGGGCAAGGTAACTGGGGATCACCTGACGATCCCAAATCATTTGCGGCAATGCGTTATACAGAAGCGCGCTTATCGCCCTACGCTGATGTATTGCTCGGTGAGCTCATGCAAGGCACGGTAGATTGGGTGGATAACTTTGACGGTACGTTACAAGAACCTTCGTTGCTCCCGGCCCGTCTCCCTAATATATTGTTGAATGGTGCCACAGGTATTGCAGTAGGTATGGCCTCTGACATTCTACCTCATAATTTGACTGAGGTAGCTAATGCTTGCATTCATTTATTAGATAATCCCAAAGCTGATCTTCAGGCTATTTCATCGTTTATACATGGCCCAGACTTCCCCACCGCTGCCGAGATTATTACACCGCGTGAAGCAATTAATACCATGTATGAAACTGGAAATGGCTCTGTAAAAATGCGCGCGGTGTTCATGCAGGAGAAACAGAACATAGTAATTACTGCATTGCCCTATCAGGTTTCTGGTGCAAAAATAATGGAACAGATTGCTTTGCAAATGCAGCAAAAGAAATTACCTATGGTTGAAGATTTACGCGATGAATCCGATCACGAGCATCCAACGCGTCTGGTTATTATCCCCAAATCGAACCGTGTTGATGTTGAAGGCCTAATGTCGCATTTGTTTGCTACTACCGATTTAGAGCGCAGCTATCGGGTTAATTTTAATATGATTGGTCTTGATGGGAAACCCCGGGTCAAAGGGCTGGTAACCATATTGACTGAATGGCTGACGTATCGACTTGCTACTGTTAAAAGAAGATTAGAGTATCGATTGGAAAAAGTGCTTGAACGCATTCATGTCCTAGAGGGGCTATTAATCGCTTATCTTAATATCGATGAAGTCATCGCTATCATCAGGGAGCATGAGCA
Organism: Legionella sp.; assembly: GCA_030694525.1. Taxonomy (GTDB): domain Bacteria; phylum Pseudomonadota; class Gammaproteobacteria; order Legionellales; family Legionellaceae; genus Legionella. The sequence continues at coordinate 9,444 of JAUXYG010000022.1, forward strand.
ACCCAAACAAGGGTTAATCGCTCGCTTTAATCTAAGTGAACGTCAGGCTGAAGCTATTTTGGAAATGAAGTTACGCCATTTAGCCCGGCTTGAAGAAATGAAATTACGAGCTGAATTAGATGAATTGGCCGCAGAGCGCGATAATTTACAAAATATTTTAGCCAGTGAATCACGCTTAAGAACTTTAGTGAAGCATGAAATTATAAAAGATCGAGATGAGTTTGGTGACAAGCGACGTTCACCAATAATCACTCGCCAGGAATCTCAAGCGTTAAAAGAGGAAGACATATTACCTAACGAACCAATCACGGTAGTATTATCCAAAAATGGTTGGGTAAGAGCCGCAAAAGGTCATGATGTGGATGGTAGAGAGCTTAATTATAAGGCCGGTGACGAATTTAAAGCCCAGGCTCTTGCGCGTTCCAATCAGCAAGTTATTTTTTTTGATAGTGAAGGAAAGGTTTATTCCTTGCCAGGACACGTTTTGCCTTCCGCTCGGGGACAAGGTGAGCCTTTGACTGGCAAATTAAATCCTGCAGAGGGAATGTTGTTTGAGGCTATAATTGGGGGAGAGCCAGAACAACAGGTTATTTTAGCCAGTGATGCGGGGTATGGATTTATCGTAACTGTCGCTGATCTCTATGTTAAAAACCGAAATGGTAAAGCATGTATCAAATTACCCGAAAATAGCCGAATTTTACCTCCTCGTATTTTAGCAAAAGAAAAGGAATTGTTTGTGGCGTGTGCGACCAATATAGGTCGATTGCTCATTTTCTCCATACTTGAATTGCCCGAGTTAACTCGAGGGAAAGGTAATAAATTAATCAGTATCCCATCGGCTAAAGCGGCTTCCAGGGAGGAATACATTATTGATTTACAAGTTTTAGCGATTAATGACTCCTTAACGGTACATGCTGGAAAAAGACATTTTACCCTTAAAGGTGCTGATTTGACTTATTATAAAGGTGAGCGCGGTCGCAGAGGGAATCGTTTGCCTCGTGGATTGCAAAATGTTACCCATTTACAAGTGACTGAAGTATAAGTTTATCTTGCTTTCGAGGGTTTATTTGAAAAGATGTGGGGTTAATTACCCCATTTTTTCAGTCTCGATAAATTATGGCCAATTTGTTAATTTGGCCATAATTGCTATTAATAGCCTAACCATACGCAGATGTTTCCCGTGAAACACTCATCACTCAACTTTCCTGTACATCATTTTTAATAGAAAATAATGTGATGACAATAGGACGTATCAGCTGAAAATGGTTATAATGTTTGCAGATTGCATTTTCAGGATTACATTTTATGGTACGAGTTGTGCAAGGCAATGCGCTTCAATTTTTTACCTTGATAACTAAAGGGAACAACGAGCACCAGCAGTTGTTGCCTGTAATCATACAGATGCACGCTTTGCGAGAAACTCAATTTTTAGGACATCAGCCAGAGGCAGACAAGTATCGCCGAAGCTGGCTTAATATTAATAACAAACTTAATTGTACAGAAAAATCCCCCTCGCATTTTTTACGTGAATTATTCAGGAAAAAAGACGGAGAGGATGAGCCCAATTGGTTTCATCATGATTTTGCTTTCGTTAATAATCATGGGGATTTGTGCCGGTTCATGGTGGTTTATAACCCAGAGGATTTGTCGCAGTGGGCTGTAGGTTTGATGAAAAACACTTATTTGTCAGCTCCGCAACAGAATTTAACGGTATTGACCAGTTTTGATTTTTCTCCCTTATTACATCCTGATATTAAAGAATCCCCATTGGACTTAGTCAATCATTCATTAGTGGAGGACGCTGATAACCCTTTCATCTCTGAGCTAATATATAAAATATTGGATTTAAATAATGGGTTAATAAATCCTCATTATCAAAGAATTCTGCCTTTATTATCTACCCTCTCGTTTAGAAAAAAAACGGAGTTAAAAAATTCATTAATTGATGCAATATTTCAGGATAAGCTTTGGGCAGACAATGAGATTCTGGATCGCATAATTAAATATGGCATTAACATTTCCCCTGATTTATTTGCTGAATGTTTGAATGGGAGTGCTGGTATAAAAGAGGCTATTGGGATCATTCCATTTGGAGCTGACGAACAAGTAAATAAAAACTCATTAGAAGTAATTATTTCATGTTATGAACACGGTCTGACCCCTTTCCCCAAGCATTATTTAATGAATTATATTTTGCCTAAAATAAAGGGGGCTCCAAATCAGCATCCCTTTTTATGGAATGAAACACAGATCAAATTGATTCCGTATATAATAGAGAGTAGATGGTTCGATCTTGCTGCAAAGGTTTTAGGAAAAAAGTATTATCGAGTAGTTTATAACCTCTTTCAAATGGGTGTGTCTGAAAAACTTCCTGAATTTTTCAAAATGAAAGAAAAGCGAACCAGATTGGACTCAATTGCTGAATTAAATGGCGATGATATTCAAAAAGCCAGTTTAATTTTTTGGATTGCAAGCGATTTGTCTGAAGAAGAATTTAAGCATCTTGTGCATGAGATGAAGCGTTATCCTTTATTAGCTAGTACTTTATGCAGTTTGTTTAAGTCTGATGAATACACAATACCTGCATTAATTCAGATCGCCAAAGATCCTCAATTGCATTTGGCAAAATCCGTTGCAGTTCATTGCCGTAAATTAGAAAATGTTGCTTCTTTGGTTAAAAAATTAAACCTTGAGGAGCTGCATCTTCTGATTGAATCTTTGCAAGTAATTAATCAATTAGATATAAGCGAATCTATTTATCAGCTTATCGGAAGAAAAGATTCAGATGGACAAATAGTAAGACTTATTCTGCCCTCATTGAGTCATATAGAAAATCTGCAACATCAGGAAACCTTAGTGAATGTTCTCTACATTGAATTAACCCCTGGAATATCCAAACTAAACCAGGAAATGGAGGTGTTAACGGATGAATGGCTACGAAATCAGGCTAAAGAATTAAAGAACCGAATAATATGTGCCCAACAAGTACAAACCCTCGAATGTGAATCCGCTTTGGTATCCTTAGCAGCAGCAGATACCTTAAAAGCAAGACGATTTAGAGAAGTCATGTTTGGTGTCAGAGAAAAAACTAAAGCGGTACAGGAAAAATTAAGTCAAAAAGATCGGATTGCATATGGTAGATGGCAAGAAAAAGAGAAGGGTTATTTAAAGAAATTGTACGAAATCGCCTGGGAGGCAATAACAACAAATAATTTTACTCCAAGGTTACATAATGATTTAGAAAAGGCAAAAAAAGATATTTTAGCTATTGTCGATCCTCAAAAAAATACATCATTAAAGTTAGCATTATTAATAATTTCTAATCTTGTTATAAGCTTGTGTACCTTGTTTATTGCCAACGCAGTAAACAAAAAATATACGGGTAGGTTTACTTTTTTTACACAGTCGCGTTATGAACGATTAATTATTAATTCACATCAAAATATTGAAGATCAATTCAGGAAGCCGATAGCGTAACGAGCACGTTCTGTTAGTGGTATGGAGGAAAATTTTTTACAAGTGGGCTTTTATTTGAACCGCATTAATGATGTTCTTATTTAAATCATTTTATTGTATTAATATTATCCCCAAAATTATCCATTTGTTCATATTGAATTTTATGTATTCAAAATAACCCTTAAATTTGCCATATTTACCAAAAATCACTCTTGAATTTATTAATTATTTCTGCTTAATATGAGGCTAAAGAGGGATTTAATAAGGGAATAGGATGGGGATGCCTGAAATAGCACTCAAGATGAGTGATTTAAAACCAGACTCTGATGACCCAATAAAAGGAAGTTTTAATAACGTTAAGCGGATAACCTTCATTGAAGATGGCATTGAAAAAATCGGTTTTTTTAAAGCTATCTCAAATAAATATCCTGAATTTCTGGCCAAAATGTGTGTTGCAACTGCATGCTGCAAACAATTGCAATTAGGTAAACAGACAGCGGAAGAACGTTTGGTTTATGATGGTGACAAAATTGTTGGTACTCTATCTATTGCAATAGATGGATTTAAGCCACTTAATTGTTACAATCCTGATGAGCAGGAAAAAGTATCTCCTAGCACGCAGACCTTGTTGGATAAGAATTTTTTATTAATACTTTTTATCCAATGGTATTATTGTAATGATGATGCGCATCCTGGAAATATGGGGTTCTCTGAACATGGGCCAGCAGAGTTAGATAATGATATGTTTTTTTACTGGTTTACCCATTTGATTAAACCACGAAATTTTGTTTCTCCAGTGAGGCAGGAGCATATTAAGGTTCATGATTATGAACGTTTCCCGGATATAAATATATTTTATCATTGGTGTACTTATGACAAACCGGGAAATAATTCTAATTTACCTGAATTTGTTAAAGAATGGCTCCCTAAAAAATTCGCTGATCCTGCGCAATTTTTAGCTTTGGCTAGTAGTAAGGAAGCAGTAGAGCAAACATTTGCCGCCGGTATGCGATGTTTAATGACTTATCAGCCAAATATGATGATGGCGCGATTGAAAAAATATTTAGGAGATATTCCTTGGGACTATACCTCGCTAGACCCCTCATTAGTGGCCCAATATGAAAGCAAATTTCCAGATTTATGCAATGAAGTAACTAATAAAGAACCCTTTATTAATAGTTTTAGAAAGATATATCAGAAAGGGTATGACAATTTATATCGCGTCATGGTTCTCTATATGGGTAATCCAAAAAATTGTCATGGATTATCGATACCTGCAACTTGTCTTGAGTTATATGATAAACCTTCCTATTTTAA
>JAUXYG010000026.1 GCA_030694525.1 Legionella sp.
TTAAATTAGTGATAATTCGTAAGCCCGCCTGCCCTGGTAATGATAAAATGGTTTCAGGATGAAATTGCACCGCATGGACGGGTAAGGTTTTATGGGAAACCGCCATTACTATCCCATCATGACTCATTGCAGTGACGGTTAAATCTTTGGGGACGGTATTTAATCGCGCATAAAGTGAATGATATCTGCCCGCCGTAAACTCATCCCCAAGTCCCCTGAATAAATCATGAGAGTCCATCACTTTTATTGAAGATGATTTTCCATGGACTGGATAATCGAGGACATCCAATACCCCACCGAAATATTCGACAATACCTTGTAACCCAAGGCATACGCCAAAAACAGGGACATTTTTCGCAAGCACTGATTGAATGGTTTCATTTAATTTAAAATCATTTGGCCGTCCAGGTCCAGGAGACAAAACCACTAAATTATAATTATTCTTTCCAAGGAAATCGTTTAATTTATCGAAGCGAATGGTGGTTACTTCAGCACCGGTCTGACGAAGATAATTTGCTAAAGTATGAACAAATGAATCCTGATGATCAATAAGTAACACTTTTTTACCAGTACCCGTGGGCTGGATTTCCTCAATCTCGGCATTCTTTTTTTGTTGTGGCTTTTGCAATAAATCTAAAAAGGCAGAAGCCTTAAGACGCGTTTCCTGCTCTTCCAAATCAGGCAATGAATCAAATAATAAGGTTGCTCCCACCCTGATTTCAGCGACACCTTTTTCGATACGAACGGTACGTAATACTAAACCCGTATTTAAATTACCATCAAAACCAAACCACCCAACCGCTCCGGCATACCATTTTCGGGGTGATTTTTCGTGTTCTTCAATAAATTTCAAAGCCCAAAGTTTAGGGGCTCCAGTAACCGTGACTACCCACATGTGAGTTAAAAAAGCATCCACTGCGTCGAACCCATCTCTTAATGTCCCCTCCACATGATCGACGGTGTGAATTAAACGAGAATACATTTCAATCTGACGGCGTCCAATTACCTTAACACTTCCTGCTTCACAAATACGTGATTTATCGTTTCTATCGACATCCGTACACATGGTCAATTCGGATTCTTCCTTCTTTGAATCCAGCAGCGTTTGAATATTGGTGGCGTCTTCAATTGCATCAGCTCCTCGCGCAATGGTTCCAGAGATGGGGCAGGTTTCAACACGTTTTCCATTAACACGTACATACATCTCAGGAGAAGCACCAACCAGATACTCTCCCTCACCCAAATTAATAAAAAATCCATAAGGCGAAGGATTGATGTGACGCATTTGACTATATAGCACGGAAGGCTTTTCGGTATAATGAGTATAAAAGGTCTGACTGGGTACCACCTCAAATAAATCACCACATGCAAAGCGTTTTTTTGCCTTATTAACTACTGAAGCATATTCACCCAATTCGTGGTCGCATGAGGTAACAGGCTTATTTTGGGGTTCATAAGGTAAATAAACTCCTTCTCGAACCAGGGACTGTGTCGACTTGCCATGATATTGAAAATCATATCGTCTGACAAAAGCCTCTTCCTTACGATGATTCACAATAAAAATTTCATCTGCCAGATAGAGCACCATATCCCTTTGTTCCAGATCACGCTCTTTATGTCTGGGAAGATCTTCAAACTGGTAAATTAAATCAAATCCAAAAGATCCGTAAAGCCCCAGATAATTGTCCTCATCTGATTTAAAAAAAGCGACTAATAGTCGAATGATACTAAAGACTGAGGGTTGTTGACTGCGCTCTTCCTCGCTAAAAAGCTGGTCTGATGGGTTGATTCTTACCTGAATTTGTTCTTGGGATTCGGCAGACAGTTGCAAACTTTTTTGCTTTTTTAGTAAAGGAATAATGAATGAAAGAAGTACCTCACCGCGCTGATTCAATGCCTCAAGTGTAATAACATTTTGTTTGCAATAAATAACCAGAGGAGGATTATAAAAACCAATATCCCAACAAGTATAACGTCCAGGATATTCAAAACTTGACGCAAAAAGTGCTCCGCGTTGCGAGTCAAGTCGCTCTAAAAGCGATTCAATGCCTTGTTGATAATCCAATAACTGCTCGGAGTATTCAACATGCACTCCTCCTTCCGTTTTATATTGTTGTAGCATAAAGGCCTTAAATAAAATGACTGTAAATCATTCTACTGAAAAACCATGCTACTGCAATGGTTTGCATAAACTTTGATAATACTCTTTACCAGCTCTTCATTTTTATTTTGATATCGATATAATGAATTTCATTTTGTATGCGGATGTCACTATGACTGTTTCTCCAAAAGAGCTGGAAAAAATGGCACGATTAGCCTATTTGAATCTTGATTCAAATAACTCATCCCAGTTAAACGATGAGATAAATTCCATCATGGAGTTTGTCGATAAGCTGCGTGCCCTCGACACCAGTAAAGTCGCACCCCTCTTTCATCCATTAGCCCTGCATCAAAGAATGCGTGCAGATGAAGTAACCGAAGAAGAATGTATCGCAGATTTAGAACAATTAGCGCCACTATTTGAGGAAAACCTTTATCTGGTTCCTAAAGTAATAGAATCGGGTAATTAATATGGATTTTTTATCATTATCACAAACAGCACATGCTCTTCATACAAAAGAGATTTCGTCAGTCGAATTGACACAGCATTATTTAAACAAAATTGCAGATAATAAAGAGCTAAACGCATTTATTAGTCTTGATTCAACTCAGGCACTCATTGATGCCCAGCATGCTGACCAAAACATTAAAAAGAGACAAATTAAACCCTTAACCGGTATTCCAATGGGTATAAAGGATTTGTTTTGTACGACAAATATGCTCACTACCTGTGGCTCAAGAATGCTTGCCAATTTCCAGGCACCTTATGAAGCAACTAGTGTAACTCGGTTAAAAAATGCCGGTGCAGTCCTGTTAGGTAAAAACAATATGGATGAGTTCGCTATGGGCTCATCCAATGAACACAGTTATTTTGGTCATGTTAAAAATCCCTGGAATAAAGAGTACGTCCCAGGAGGCTCATCCGGTGGTTCGGCAGCTGCAGTGGCCGCAGGACTCATACCCTTTTCAATTGGCTCCGATACCGGTGGTTCCATAAGACAACCTGCTGCATTTTGTGGCATTAGTGGTATTAAACCTACCTATGGTTTGGCCTCTCGTTATGGGATGGTAGCCTATGCGTCCAGTCTGGATCAGGCAGGACCCATGGCTCGCAGTGCCGCTGATCTGGCACTGATTCTTAATGCCATGTTGGGATTTGATCCCTTGGACTCGACCTCTTCTCAGGAAGAAATTCCTGATTATGTTAGTGCTCTGAATCAAGCCCCTCTGCCATTAAAAATTGGACTTCCCTCCTGTTTTTTTCATCCCGATGTGGATATCACC
>JAUXYG010000033.1 GCA_030694525.1 Legionella sp.
ACGGACTAATCCCATAGCAGTGGTTAGAAAAATCTCGTATTTTTTATCGGATTCCAACTCCCAGGATTGTAACAGATTGGATTTATCAATCTCTTTTCCTTCCTCAATGAACTCGGCAATATGAGTTCCTGGATGGAGATAACCTCCGGGATGTTGATCCACGGGAACAGTTAACCACCCTTCAGTGGCTGAGTAAGTCCCATCAACCAGCGCAACACCTGATCCCAGAGACTTTTTCAAACACTGGGCGGGATAGTCACAAGGTCCAGAGATCCAGCACCCCGCAAACAATAAAGAGGGCCATATCTCTTTAAAAGAATCTGGGGAGTTTTGTGCAAAACCACTAAGATATTTTTGACGTGCTTTACTTATCTGGACAGGAGGTAATGAATCCGGAACAGCTTTTTCGCCCAGTAGATAAGGCAAATACTGCGACAATTGATCGATGCATCGCTGATAAAATGCATCTATTACCATAGGAGTTACGGCAAAAAATGCATTGAGATCAGCTGCCAAAGCATATACCGGCGCCCACTCCTCAAAAATTTCCGGATTGGCAAAAACCTCATCCGGTAATGCATAAAATCCTTTAATAAAACCGGGTAAATTCCGATAATTAAAATTGCTTATCCACCCCAAGGGAGTACCAGCAGCAGTGGTTTTGGTGGAATCAAGCGCCACAAAATACACCACCTTTTTCGAAAAAAAATCCGGAAAACGCTTCATCATACTGTACATAAAGGGAGCCATAGTACGTTGAAATTGTTTTTGAAATGAGACTGTAAGCGGAAAAAATTTTCGAACACCGGAGGTCCCGGAAGTTTCAGACCAGAAAATTATTTTTTCTCCATTTAATGGTTGGATATCTCCCTGTTGGGCAGCAAGTAAACTCTCTTCATAATCACCATAATCCGTAATCGCAAAATCATTCAAATTAGTGGACGACATCTCATTTAATTTCGAGGGCCAAAAATTGGATTTTTTTAATAAAGGTAAAATTTCGCGCTGCCATAATCTTTCACGTGCCCGCTCAGGATGTTTTGTATCTTTGATAAAAGCCTGATATTTCCTTTTCGTTACCGCCGAAATAAGCAATTTTTTCCAATTCATACGGTTTGACTCACTATCCAGATATAATTGTAGGTACCATGGAAAACATTTGATGTTTACTGTAATAAGCACATAAACGTTCAGCCAAAGACTCTTGCAGGTCGCTTTTTGTATTCGAAGATACCCTTAATTTATCAAGAATTAGATCCATTGCTAAGGTTATCCAGTCCAATCCTTCTAATGCTTCGGGTAACTGATGTTGATTGTAATGCCAAAACTGCAAACAGCAACTGGCGGCAAATAGCCAACAATAGCGTTCCGCCAGACGAAAAACGGTCAGACTCCGCGTTTCTAAACGTGCTTGTTCTTTTAATGAAATCACATCGATATCTAATCGTTCCACTTCACTTTGTATCTCATGAATCATGGGTTTGAGCATTTCCGATTCCAAATAAGCCAATCCTCCTATTAAATCATCTTCGGAATGAGTGAATAATCTTAAGCCTTTTTCCGAAAACTCAGGACAATCCCTGCTTATATTAAAAATTTGTTCTATTTTACTTAAATTGGATAAAGAAAAGCTGCCGCGCATTTCAGCTTGCGGTAGTAAATTACTGGCGATAACAGATAAATTCACCTGACTACTGCCATCAAATAAGCTCACAACAGAAACATCACGCCTCATTTTTTGATACATGGCCCATTCTGTGGTTCGCAAGTATCCTCTGGCACCTAATATTATTCCAGATTGCTCGACAACATGCTCTGAAATACTGGGAACCAGAAATTTGATGATTGCTGACCAGAAACTTAATTTTTCGGGCATAATAGAGGCTGCTCGACTAATGGTAAGAGTAATACAGTCAGCTATTAATAAATAGGTAAACTGCTCCCCTAGACGTTGTTTCACCGCTGGAATGTCATAAGCTTTTTTATTATATAAGTGACGTTGTAAACTAAAAGAAAGTGCTAACCGTAATGCAGTATCTGCGCCCCCTAAAGCAAAACCAGCACATAAAGCACGAGTCACTTGGAGCGTTTTGTAAGCAATTTCCAATCCGCGCTTTTCTTTACCAACTAAAGCATCAGCTGGTAAAAATACATTGTCTAAACAAAACCCGCTTATATCCAAACCTCGAACACCATGGGTTAATAACTTAGGAATAGGGGTCAACCCTTTTATTTGCGATTTTTCCAGGAAAAATAGCGAAAATCCCAAGGGGCCGCCCCCTGAATGAGTACGGCATACAAGAGTAGTAAACTGACTAAAAGTGGCAAAATTAATACACCATTTTTTTCCAGATAATGTCCATCCTTCATTACAAGGTGTAGCACTGAACTCATTAGCCGCAGCATCTGACCCATGTTCTTCTTCAGTCAATCCAAAGGCACCTGTTTCACCGCGTCGCAGGCACTCAGCCAAATACTGTTGTTGCTTTGCACTTCCAGCAATCCATACCGGTAAAGCCGCAAGAAAAGAAATACCTAAAGCAATGGGTGTAGTTAAATCACGACGACTTATTGAGCGGGTCACCAGAATCAGTTCATCAAGCGATTTAAGCTTTCCCTCCAATCGATAAGGAATTAAATACTCCATAAATCCCCATTCCTGAATAAACTTGACTTGCGCCCAGGGAAGAGCATCCTGCTCATCATGATTTAAGCTGTCCTGAATATTTACTGGCGTCTCTTGAGTTGCCGGATCACCCAGATAAATTTCAAAAGAATTCGTTAAACTCAGCAAATCATCATATGCAGACATTGTTTCCCCTAAACAATCGAATGTTTGGCATCAGATAAATTATCCATTTTACGGTAAACATATTCCAGGTGTTGCGCTAATCGTTGCCTGAGTTGTTGCATGGATATGACTTCATCAATCAGACCTGATGCATACGCATCTGCCAGTGTTTCATCAATATGTGATTCTCTAATCTCTTGAGCCTGGCTTTCTTCAGGTTTTGATGAGTCTACCTGGTTTACTTTTTTAGTAGTTTCCTTTCCCATCACCCCAAGCGTTGCTGTCTCTAACGCCAAAACCAAATCGCCTTGCTGGGATGCGGTTTGCATCATTAAAAATGCTGCGGCACCATAACATTTACGAACAATCACACTAAGTCGCGGAACCCGAGTTTGCATTGCAGCACATAAACGCGCTCCATGCTGCAATAATCCCTTCTGCTCTTCTCGTTTACCTGGCATAAAGCCGGGAACATCAATTAGAGTGAGTATTGGTATTAAATAGGCATCGCAAATGCGAATAAATTTAGCTGCCTTTTGTGCCGCCTCTGAATCAATAGCGCCACTAAAACGGATGCTTTGATTCGCAACAATTCCTACGGCATAGCCGTGGATGTGGACAAAAGCGCATAACATTGCCTGACCATAAGTACTTTTGTATTGCACCACATCGGAATTATCCACAATGCTCTGAATCAGATCGAGCATATTAAACGGTATTCTGGGATTAGACGGTATGACAGGCAGCGCGTGCAACGGTTCCTGTACTGGATGCACAGGAGGTTTTTCCCCGTTGTGTAAGGGAAAAAAACCAAGCATGACTTTTAAGCGATTTATTTGAGCAGTCATACTGTCACAGACCAAATCGGCAATACCCGTTGTATGGGCATGCATTGCCGTGCCACCCAATTCACTCATGGTAACTTTTTCCCCAATGGCCTGTTGAACAACCATAGGGCTTGTCACCATTAGGTAGCTGCGATGTTTATTAAAAAAAAGCAGATCCATCAAGACTGCGGAATATGCTGGTGCACCCAATGTGGGGCCAATAATTAATCCAAATTGGGGAATTAGCCCTGACATGCTAATATTTCGAGCAATAATTTGCGTGTATTCATGTCCACTTAGCAAATTTTCTTCCAAAGAAATTCCAGGAGAAGCCAGAAAGGCAATTATTGGAATACGCAAATCTTTAGCCCGGTCCATGAGACGTACGATTTTTCTGGCGCCCTGAGTCGTAATATATCCCCGATTAAACTCAGTGTTATGGGCATAAATAGCAACAGGCCTCTGATTCACTTTGGCAAGCCCGGTAATCACTTCGGCACCAAATTGCAAGCACGAGTTACTGTCCGAGCCATAATCAGCAAACAAGGGCAAAAAACTATGCTCATCAATCAGACTATCTATCCATTTCATAATTTGTGCTTTCGGTAGTTGATAAAACAAATTGGGCTATTTATCACAAAAATTATAATATACAACATACAATTTGTGCCATTTAAGGTCATTTTAGCAATATTATTGTAAAATTAACCTAAAGTTAGATAGCGTGCCTGTGTTCCATAACAAAATTTGATATTCTAATTTAAAGATACTCCTTAAATGGACAATAAAAAAGGCTGGTAATGAATATTTTAAAACCTGAAATAAGTTTCAATATCACAGCAGCATCAAGAATTTTACCGGACACTAATCCGGTAACCAATCTTGAAATCCTGAAAAACTTCCCTAGAACATCGGAACATCCAGAGGAGTTTTTAAAAAAATTCGCCGAAAAAATCAAAGATGAGTTCGGTTTTAATACGCGATACTGGTGCCATAAACCTTGGGAGTCGCTAAATGATTCGAGGCAATTAACGGCTGAAAGTTTAGCCATTACAGCAGTCGAGCACCTGTTATCTGTACAAAAAAAGAATCCACAAACATTCTTATTAGGATCGACTACAAACAAACGCTTCACGGGTTCACAGGCTGCAGCTGTTCTAGGACATTTCAAAATAGATGCTCCAGCTTATGATCTGAAAACGGGTTGTTCCACCTCGCTATCTACCCTACATATGGCCTATGCTTTAATGGCATTAGGCTATAAGGATGTATTAATAAGTTGTGCTGAAACGCTCTCCAAAGTAATAGATCCGGAAAATGAAAAAACCTGGATTGGACTAGCAGATGGTGCGGCGGCCCTATTTCTCGAGCAGCATGCAGCCGGTACGTTTACCGTTGAGAAAACTTTTTTTTCAACCGATGGTCAATATGTTGATGCCTACACCACTCAGGGAGTCTTTCCCCCAACTCACGAGCAGATTGATACAATCGGTTATCATTTGCTTGGAGATGAAACCCTGCTCAAAGAATTGGCTTACAGCAAATACAATCATATGTTAGCTAATTTATTACCCACTCAAGCAGATAAAGAGGAAATTACCTGGATAATACCTCATCAGGTAAATCGTAAATTAACCGATCAGGTACTGTACGAAAATCAGATATTAGATAAAGAAATCATTTGGGACGCTGACCGGATTGGCAATATTGGTGGCGCATCAATCCTCTATTCACTTGCCAGAGCCGTAGAGGAGAACATTTTTTGACCGGCCAGGAAAAATTCTCCTGATGAGTGTAGGCGGCGGTCTTTCATACGCAGGACAAGTTCTTCGAGTTCAAACAGTTGGGGATTGATGATGCAAGCAGATTTACGTACATGCACCTCCTTAGTAGATGTCGTCCAGTTTCGAAGCGTATCTAGTCCGCAAAAGATATGTTGTATCTTTTTGACCAAAGAGTCGGAAGAGCAAATGACTTATCTTGAACTGGATCAACACGCCAAAGCCATTGCAATACAGTTACAAGAGCAGGGTGTACGGCCCGGAGATCGCATCTTACTATTATTTTCACCAGGAATACCGTTCATTCAGGCTTTTTTTGGGTGTTTGTATGCGAGAGCCATAGCGGTTCCAATTTACCCACCAGCTCAGGAAAAATTATTAGAGAAAGCCCATCGCATCATAACCAATTCAAAACCCGTGTTAGCGATAATGACGGATGAGCATGTGATTAAATTTGCCCGCCCGGGTCAAAATGGGACGCCCTATCTTGATGATGTTCCTTGTCTGACAATAGAACGTCTGATAGGCACTTTAAACGATGGTACACAGGCACAAACCATCCACAAAAATGATACTGCATTTCTCCAATATACTTCCGGCTCCACCATGCATCCTAAAGGAGTAATTATTAATCATCAAAATCTGATGGATAATATGAGTAAGATATACAATACCTATGATATGAACGAGCAAACCATAGTTTTTAGTTGGCTGCCCCCTCATCATGATATGGGATTAATCGGTTGCATACTTACCCCAATTTACGGGGGTGTTCCCATAATTATGATGTCCCCTTTCTCCTTTTTGCAAAATCCATTGTCCTGGTTACAAAACATTACAAAATACAAAGTCACTATAAGTGGAAGCCCTAATTTTGCTTATGATTATTGTGTCAAAAGAATTAGAGAAGAAAAAAAACAAGGTCTGGATCTAAGTTCCTGGCGCATTGCATCAAATGGCGCAGAACCAATTCGGAAAGAAACCATGGAGCAATTTTATCAAGCGTTTAAAGACTATGGATTTGACAAAAAGGCTTTTTTTCCTTGCTACGGATTAGCTGAAGCAACGTTACTGGTTACTGGAAGTACTCCTGGAACTTTATATCGAACAGTCGAATTAGCTAAAGAACAATATCAGGATCACAGAGTACATTTTGCAGATAAAGGGGCGATTGATCATTACAGTTTAGTGAGCTGCGGTCAACTCGTGCAAACTGTGAAGATTGTTGATCCAGAACAATTGACTCTTTGTGCTGAAGATCAAATAGGTGAAATTTGGGTACACAGCGACAGTGTCTCTCAAGGATACTGGAATCAGGAAGAAGAAACCGCCCATGCATTTAATGCTTTCATAAAAGATGATACATCCAATCAAGGCTATTTGCGAACTGGTGATCTAGGCTTTATTCATAAAGAAGAGCTCTATGTTACTGGCCGCATTAAAGATTTAATTATCCTCTATGGTAAAAACCACTATCCTCAGGATATTGAATACTCCATCCAACACGCACCGGTTCATACCCGATTAGGGAAATGTGCTGCTTTTATAATCCAGGCAGATCATGAATACCAGCTTGTGGTTATGTGCGAAGTTAAAAATCGATTTATGAAATCGGAAGAACAAGAGTCTCTGTTTAATGAAATTTTTGAATTGGTATATCAGGCCCACCAGCTCGAAATTCACCGCATTGTTTTAACCCCATTAAAAGCCATGCCGCATACGACAAGCGGCAAAATACGCCGTAATTTTTGTCGTAAATACTTATTAGAAAATACGATTCCGATAGTTGCAACCTGGCAATTGAATAAAGGGGAAGATTGAAATGCAATTGCTATCGCAAATCACGTCAGAGAAAGTGGCTTTAAACGTACAAGAAGAGCATCTTAGTTTTGGGTATTTACAAAAAGCTGTCAAAGAGATGTCGCAACAACTGCAAAAACTTCCCCCTGGTATTTTAATTTTAAAAGCAAGACATACCTCATTATTCGTTATTCAGGTTTTAGCAGCGTTCGCCATTGAGAAACCAATTGCCATTATATCGGAACAGAGTTCAGAGGTCATTAAAGCACTTTTGGGCACTTGTATGACTGTTGATGCTCAAGGGGAATTAGTAGAATTTCATCAAGACCACAGTATCCGCCCTCATCCTGAATTGGCTTTAGTACTTTTTACCTCGGGAAGCACAGGAGAAATTAAAGCAGTTCAGTTGTCTGCAAAAAATATTATCGCAAATTGCGATGCGGTTATTAAAGCACTTGAATTTTCAAGAGTAGAAAACCAATTACTCTTTTTACCTTTATCTTACTCTTTTGGCTTACTGGGTCAATTACTTCCTGCTTTGAAGGTGGGAGTATCCACAAAACTTATTCATCAATTTACGGATATTAAAGCGCTTTTGGAAACAGCGGAAGTTCCTCAGATGTGGAGTGGCGTACCCTCTCATTGGGTGGCTATTATTCGAATGTTTGCTTTATACCCGGAGAATGCCCACCATATTAAAGCTATTGTATCTGCAGGCGCCCCTTTACCTGTCTCGTTACGCGAAAGCTTAAAACACACATTCCCGAATGCAATACTTTATAATAATTATGGATTAACTGAAGCCTCTCCCCGCGTATTAACCTATTCCAGTCAGGATCCATTATTTTTTAAAGATTATGCAGGGTATCCTGTAGGAGACTGGCAAAATAAACTATCCGAAAATAATGAATTATTAATTAAAGGCAATCAACTCATGTTAGGGTATCTGGATAATGAGTCGAATGCACGCTTTCAGGATGGCTGGTTATGTACTGGTGATCAGGCTGAAATACTCCCTTCTGGATTAGTTGCGATTAAAGGGCGAATTGACAATGTGGTCAATATAGCCGGTGAAAAAGTAAATCTGACTGAAATCGAACAGGCCTTATGTCAGATTGAAGGTATAAAAGAGGTCGTAGTTTTAGCCATTCCCGATGAGCTTTATGGGGTACGGCTTCTGGCATGTCTGGAACAAAAATACTCCAGCATTGACCAGAATGAGCAACGGCTTGCAGAACAATTCCGGGTTCATTTACTACCAAGAAAATTGCCTGTTAGCGTTCGTTTTTTTGACAAATTACCACGTACCACTAATGGAAAACCAGATCGAAAAACCTTGCTTTTAAACTTTAAGGAATCAGGACATGCTTAGTCAACGAATTCAACGCGCAATAGAACGAATTGGCCTCACCGATTTTCCGCAAGACACAGATGCACGCCTGGAACAAGGCGGCCTTGATAGCTTGATGCTCGCGTTGCTTATTATCGAACTCGAACGTGAGTTTAAAATTAAAATTCCGGTCATGCCGCTGGTTAAAGAACACTATGAATCAGTACGCAGTATTGAACAACATTTAATAACTTTAGGTGCCCAATGAATATTCTGATTACGGGGGGCTCATCAGATATCGCTCAGGCCATTGCCTGTAGACGGTTGAAGCTGGGCGATAATGTCATTATAACCAGCTCCAATGAAGACAGTTTACAGAAAACCCTGGCACATTACGCGCAACAAAATATGGACGTATCGGGACTGGTCTATAATTTTGCCAATCCGGAGGCCTGCAAAGACCAACTACAACACGCAGCGCAAAAACCCATAGATGCGGTTATTTTGAATGCATTTACCAGGGTGAGTCAATTACGTAAATTGCATGCACTACCCTACCCCGCTTTACGAACCTATATTGACGAAAATTTACACGGCAACATTTGGTTAATACATCAATTATTACCGGCATTGCTGGCAAATAAATTCGGACGTTTGGTGTTCATTTCAAGTCTGTCATCGATTACTGGAACCAGTCGCTATGGTGCCTATTGTGCTACTAAAGCAGCATTAGAAGGCCTGTTTTTAAATTTGGCTGTGGACTACAGCGCCAATAATATTTTATCTAATATTCTTCGTGTGGGCTTAATCAAAACCTCACGCACCAAACAGTTCTGGTCTAAACCTGCTTACCAGGAAAAAATGGCGCAAATTATTCCTCAGGGGATGATGGGAGAGGCCATGCAAGTCGCAGAAGCAACCGATCCCCTGCTCTCACCCACTTCATTTATTACCGGTTCGGTGATCACCGTAAGTGGTGGTTTACCTTTAATGCGTTCTGAAGGATTATTATCATGAATTTTCTTCGTGCTGAAAAAGAGATTTACCTGAAGGGCCCATATGCAGCACTTCCAGAAAATGTGATGGATAATAAATCTGTTTTAGCTTGGATGAACAGTAGTCAAAATCCAGCCGTCATCAGCTTTTCAACAGGAATTAGAAACAGATGCTGGGTTAATACAGATCAGGCCTGCAGCGATTTGGCGGTTATAGCAGCAGAAAAACTATTTAGTGAGAAGCCGCTGGAAAAAAATAAAATTAACCAAATTATACTGGCCACCATATCAGGCGATTATATTTCTCCCCCCACCAGTCCCTTTGTTCAATATCGCCTTGGGTTGCAAAATACCGGAGCCTTTGATATCGGCGCCGCCTGTGCAGGTTTTGTTGTCGGGTTACATACCAGCGCTGCTATTGCTCAGGCAAGTTTAGGAACAGTCTTGTTAATAGCGAGTGAGGTGCGATCTAAGTTTTTGAATAAAAATAATTTCGCAACCAGTGTTTTATTTGGCGATGGCGCAGCCGCCTGCATCGTATCAGCGGATAAAGACGAGGCCGAATTTCGATTTATTGCTTCAGCATTATTCGCAGATGGTGAAGTAAGTGACACGGTGTCAACTCCAGCTGGAGGCTCGCGATTACCAGCCGCCCAGTGTACCGACCCGGAACTGCATTATATTACCATTAAAGAAAACACAGCTCTATTTGTCAAAGCAGTGCATGGAATGGTTTATGGTGCAGAAGAGTTTCTGAAACAATTAAATTTAACCCCTGCAGACATCAAATGGCTCGTACCGCATCAGGGAAATAAAAATCTGGTACTTTCCGTTGCAAGGCAATTAGGATTTTCTGAGGAGCAAGTTATTAAAACGGTTGAGGAGACAGGAAATACTTCAGGCTCCAGTGTCGGTATTGCTCTGGCTCACCTCAGACAGGAGTATAAAATCACTCCTAAAGATAAAGTCTTATTAGTTGCAGCTGGTGGTGGTGGAATAGCAGCGTGTGCTTTATTGGAAGTGCTGTAGGAAGTTCTAAGAAAAGAGGCAACTTATATACTCCCTGCGTCTCCACCTGTTACAGGCTCAAACAATGAATCGCACATAGAAATTCTATGATAATGGCTTGTTCGCTTGGCGGTTTGTTAATGTAAGTTATATAATTTAGTATAAGTAGAATATGTGTTATTAAATAGATGAGCTTTATTTTTCATCAGAGAGCATCTAAAAATACTACCTTATCTCTTTCGACATGCATTAACATTTTTTGAGTTAAAAAAATTATTAACCTTTAGGTTAATTATGATTGCCAGCGCCTTCAATTAAAATGGATTTATAATGAATAGATTAACTCTGGAAAAAGCAAATGCCATCATTCAGGCCGGGTTTAATGAAAGCAAGAAATTATCACTGCAACCCATGTCAATTGCAATTCTTGACCCGGGCGGACATCTTATAGCATTCCAACGTCAAGATAAAGCAGGTATTTTGCGATTTGATATTGCGTTTGCTAAAGCATATGGTGCTCTGGGGATGGGTATAAATTCACGAGATTTGGCACTTAAAGCTAATGAAATACCTGACTTAATTCAGGGGGCAATTGCGGCTTCAAAAGGACGACTTATTCCTGCGCCTGGAGGCATGCTTATCTTGAATAATGATAATGAAATTATAGGGGCTGCGGGTGCCAGTGGTGATACATCAGATAATGATGAGCACATCGTCATATCTGGTATTCTTTCCGTTGGTCTGATCCTAAAACCAAGGTAGTTTGAATATCCTCTTTCATCTTGCAGGTTGTGGGAATAGCAGCATGGGCTTTTATTTGAAGTGTTGTAGTAAAATCCAAGAACATGTTACCAAAGAGACACTTATATAATTACACCCCCCTATTTCCCCCACCCTCATCCCCAACCCTTCTCCCTTGAGGGGAGAAGGGAGAAATAAAAGAGACAACTTATATAAGTTCCCCCCCCTATTTCTCCCGCCCTCGTCCCCAACCCTTCTCCCTTGAAGGAAGACGGGAGAAATAAAAGAGATAACTTATATAATTACGCCCCCCTATTTCCCCCACCCTCATCCCCAACCCTTCTCCCTTGAAGGGAGAAGGGAGAAAATAAATAATACCCCTTCCTCACCAAAAAAATAATAGCTAGCCCAATTCCCCAAAAAAAACAGCTGGCAATAATCTTCCATTTTCCCTTCTCCCTTAAGGGAGAAGGTGCCCGAAGGGCGGATGAGGGTCGCTAGCCTAAAAAAAATTTATAACTAAAAGTTCTCTAACATCCAAAAGATTAGGTTAATAAATCTCAGTATTTAAATCTGCGGTCCGTTCATGTGAAGTATATCACCTTGCTTATTGGTGCTGTTTAAATCAGATCTTTTGAAAACCCCATTTGTATCACTATAAGTTAATCCAGCTTTTTTACTTGGAATAAAGTCTAAATCCGACAAGCTCAAAACTGGACGCATTAAATCTCTTAACTTTTCATTACTTTGTTTCGCAAGTGGAAGAAAATGAAGTTCATCAATTTTCAAATTAAATTGCCTGTCATTCAAAATATAAAACGCTTTGGCTTGTTCAATAAAATCTTTCATGACAATGCGATAAGATAATTGAGGGGTTAAAAATCCTGGGCACTTCAAAAATCAAACCCGGATTATCTATCTGATGGATAAAATTAGTCATTGAAATACTGAGAATAGAAAACTGTTGTTCGAAGTAACTTAGAATGTGATAAGTCTTTTCTAAATCTGTTTCTGTGCTATTGGAAATCATTTTAGTAATTTTTTTACTAATTCTTAAACAATCAATAATTTCAGATTTAAACTGTTGTAATTCAACTTTATCAGATAATAAAGCCATTTTCTTAGCTAAAGTCTGATTTTCAGCATAAGCAATACTCATTTCAAGATCTTTCCATTCGCTAAGTAAAGGATTACCACCATATACCAGCTTAAAAAGTACACTTGAATCCTGTTTATGACTCTTATTTAATTCTTTTACTTCATACTCGGATGCATATCTACTGATCGGTGCGTGTTCAAGTGATGCGTCAATCGGGTAATAGCTCCAAGACGTCCTTGATTCATGGCACCTTTGTTAATTTTTTTGAAATCTGATGGGTCTGATGGTTGCTTATTTAAAAATAGGGCTAATTCATTTGCCGCTTGCAATTTTTGAGTTTTACTATATCCCAAGCGGAGTAAAATAAAACCAAACAGGCTAATACAATGGATGTACTCTTCATCCTTATTCCTGTTAGAAATATATTCATGTAACATTGCCAATTGTAGGGCATGGATTATTTTAATTTGTTTGCTTTCCAATGCCATTTGCAAAGGGGTTTTCTCAACAGGTTTAGTCGAAAAAAAACAGCAGCGATTGATTTTTGTAAGCTTAATTTCAGCTTTTATATTAATATCAGCCCCTGCTTCAATAAGGCGTACAGCGAGATCTTGATTATTCTTTACAATCGCAAGATGCAGACAAGTATATTTATATTTAGAAAATGAATGGTCTACAGCGCTACTATCAATATCCAGATCAAAAATCTTTTGTTCTTGTAAATTGCTTTTCGCGCTACGCTCTTTTTTTAATGATACATTATCAAAACCAACGTGCTCCAAACGCATTTTTTCTAACAAAATAACAGCCACCTCATTTAAGCTTAGTTCGCAGGCCATTTGAATTGGGGTGTAATTAAGATACTGAATATCTGATGTGTAATCAGGAAAATAGGTATTTTTAGTGCATGCGCTTAAAGCGGCACCACCAATCTCAATTAAGAGATAAAGAGTCTTTTGTCTTGCTTCATCATTATTAGCAGTTGTATCGTAAATAGCACGATTGAGATACGTAATGGCGATTAAAGAGCGTAATGAGTTTGAAGCACAGGCTATAAGTGATGTTAGTTCTTTATATAACGAATGTTTAATTATAAATCCATAGGTCATTAACAAATAGCTCTCTCTTTCTTGTAGAGCGAGCATTAACTGGTCTTCATCAAGGTCTTCTTTTATCAGATTCGTATTTTCTTTTATTAAAACAAAAACTTTTATAATTAATGACA
This sequence comes from Legionella sp., assembly GCA_030694525.1. Lineage (GTDB taxonomy): Bacteria > Pseudomonadota > Gammaproteobacteria > Legionellales > Legionellaceae > Legionella. The sequence goes on from JAUXYG010000033.1 coordinate 13,598, forward strand.
ATACCTTACCTTTGGAATTTCCTGGAACAGCATTATCAAAATAATAATTTAAAGGTATTTTTTTATACCATGAAATTAACTCCATTAAGGCAGAGTATAACTGAACTAATGATAGTTTATGGCAATCCAGAAAATTTCTTATGCCTATAATGGTTTCATCCAGAGTGATTTCATTTGAGCGAATAAGGACTTTAAAAAAATTTGTTATATTAATTTTAATTTGCGGATTTTTAGCTAATAGTTGTTCTACAACCTGAAAATTACCATGATGTGCTGCACTGATAATTCGTTGTTTTATATCCGTTAATAAGTCAAACTCTAATATTAATTTGGTGATTTCAGATTTATTTGTATTTTTGTTTAATGCGGCGCGCCATTCAAAATCAAATTTTCGGTCTCCGAGATAAGATTTGAAACCCGTAGCTTCAAGAAAAAAATAAGCGATTTCAGCCTGATTACATCTAATAGCATCTTTAAAACGCCACCATTGTGGCTTTAACACGTCCCGACACTCTTTGTAAAAAATCTTTATCCCGTGTCTGGATAGGAGGTACCTTAATACATCCAACTTTCCACTTTTTCCTGCTAAAGAAGCTGCATCATAGGACCAGTCTAAATCAAGATGGCTGCGGCTGGCTTTTATAAATGGGTCGGCTCCCTGATTAATTAGCCATAGGGTAAATTCAGAGTCTCCATGGAGTGCAACAATATGTAAAATATTGGTTTCAGGGCTCTCAGATAGTACGCTCGTATGTAATAAGCGTTTATCTTGCATAATCAGCTGTTTTAATCTGGTTATAATTTCCTCAGGGATCGGGCTAGACTTTATCTCCCTTGCTAGTTCAAAAAAGTCCATTTGATGTTTGGAATTCTTTTGCGGGTTAGCCCTAACATTCCTGGTAAAATGATGTGCTGCATAAAAATCGTAACTCTGCCCCTTATTGGATTTTTTCTGAATAAACCCTTCTCTTCCAAGTTCCTGATAAAAAGAATTAGATTCAAGGTCATCTCTATTAATTTTTATTTCAAACCCAAACTCCAGGTATTTTGCTGCTTCGTTGATGACCTTAAGAGCTTCATTTGCATGATATTCATTCTCTTTATTTCTGTCGGGATGAAAATATAACACCAGTTGTTTATACGCTGCTTTAATATCTTTTTTAGAGTAAGGTGTTTGTAAAGAAAATATGTCTAAAGGAAGGAACCTTTCTTTTTTCCAATTGATAAGTAACAAGCACTGTTCTTGTATGGTTTTTTTAGGGGTGACCAGGCGATTTGCTTTATCATCCAAAGGCAAAGGCATCGAGATTTTTATCCGTAATTCGACAATATCGGCATTCTATAGAGCACCAACCTGTGTGTCAAATGGTTTAGTTGGCTTTTAAATGATCTTGGCAGTTAATGTTTATCCAATTTTTTTACATTATCATGATTCAGAACATCTTATTGTCATTAATCAAATAGAGATGGCTTTTTTAAACAGATTGTTTTCTTTGGATTGTGACAATACTTTTATTTCATCTTGGAAAAATAGAAGATAAACAAGAAATTGCTAATGCATGGTTAATATTGACAATGATTGGCGATAAATATTTTGTATGCTTGGTAATTTTTATAAACTTTCTAAAAGACAGGCATTTGTATTACACTCATCCCCAACCTCTGATGGACATCTCCTCCACAATTATGAGTAGTTACTTGAAATATAAAACTCATTTTTGAAAAAAATAAAATAGATTAAAATATGTTAAGAAAGATTAATGAAGGGGCGGTATCAAGCGATAATGGTTTTTCCGTTCAAATTACAGGTCCTGAATTACTTGAGTATAAGGATGAAAATCATTTACTTGAAATTAATTTAGCTTATGATCCACAGAAAAGAAAAATATATATTTATGCCTCTAATATTAGTGGATTAGATGAAGATGAAAAAAAACGAATAATTGTGAATATTAAAGAAGGAGTAAGATTATTAAAGGGAGATTTTGAAGTAATTTAGTGCTCCTGTTCTATACAGGGACTTTTAATTGCAACATTGATGTAGTCACAGTCAAAATCAACGGGCGAAATATTCTTTCTAAGCGGAATTTAAATCAAATAGTAAAACTGTTTCAAACCGATAACGTGCTGAATTAAATCAACCTAGTGAACGTTCAAGGATAGTATACCGCACACCTTTTCAAGATAGGAGGGCACACATGCCAAAAATAATCGAACTTAATGATATTACTGAATATCCGCCTACACTTTTGGAAAAAGATAAAAATGGATTGTATCCTTATCCAACTATGCGCTGTGGTGTTTTACCTTATTATCGACAAGGTAATCAAATTATTTGGGGCTGTGTTAAATCAAACCGTGTAGGACCAACAACAGTTGCACCACCTGCAGGAATCCAAGATATTCTTGTCATAAAAGAGGAACAGCGTTTTATTCTGGAAGCAGGAAAACCTTTTACTGGTTTAGAATATGATTTTCTACAAAAGTTCATTGGAAAACTGCTTAGAGATCAAACTTATCAAGACATAATTACCTGCTTAATTGAACATAAATTTGAAATTTATGTTGAAAACCCCTTGGTAACAGCCATTCATGAAACACGTGAAGAACATGGCGTTGATTTACGAAAAAGTGCAGGGCGCGATTATTCTTTATTGAATACAGTAGTACAATTACCTGTTCAAAGCCTTTCTGGAAAAAGAGGCGCGAATACCCAAAGTTTCTGGGTTGCTTCGTTGAGTCATACTGATGGTATTGTTTTAAGCAATACAAAAAAAACTGAAAATAAAATCCGGCGTAATTTTGGTCGAGAATTTTATGAACAAGGTTGTTGGGGCACTTTGTCAGAATTTAAAGATGCATTGCTCGAGGCAAGAAAATTTTCATCACTGCCTTCGCAAACGTCCCAAAATATGGATCTAATCACAGGCGTATTAGAGGCCTATGAAGAAACGATCGAGTTGCTAGAAAGTATTGAATTATTAATTAGAGCCAATTTTAAAAAGCCAGCATTCCCATTAGGGTTTCATCCATTATTCTCCAAGCCAAACCAAAAAAACGAACAAGAAATCAAGACAGTTCAAACGATTAAACTGTTTTAAAATATTAGCTTTGATACTTGGCTTGTTTTTGATTTAGATAATAGGGTTATGGAATCAGTTATAGAAGTAGTGCGTGTAAAGACCTAACCTATACTAGAGGGCTAATTAAAGCCCTCTTCTGTAAGTCTTTACGAGTTACCTCTACTTTAGAATTTTTTCTGCTAACTCAAGATATTCATCAGCCCAATTATTATCAATCGATATATCTTGTAAGGAATTAGTTGGTGCAAACAGCAATTTTAAATTTTCAATAACTGTTGCATCATTACATTGGAGCTTTGTTGACATGTTTTTAATATCACATATCGCATCGTCTGCAATGCTCCGTCCAGAATATAAGGGGTTTGGGTTAGATACTTGAATTATGGAAATAATCTCTTCAAGAATATCAATTACTTGAATTAAATATTTTTTCTTCATATCTTAATTTAAGTGTTAGTTGGCGTGTTGACAATTGTTCACCCGCCTACGTACCTCGGCTTGTCCGAGGTATCCAGAGATCTAGATTAAGAACAAATTTCCTCATACAGATCACGCCATTTTGGGTTAAGCACGTCGAGCAGTTTCTAGATAAATCAAATGTATTTAGTAAACAGATGAACATTATACTGAGCAGTTACTGAGCATAAATCCTGGTATCGCTCTTAGCTTAGACCAAAGCTCATCACTGAGCATAAGTCTAGCCATTATAAACTCATTTTATACTTGATATCAGAACCGTTATATTATGAGTTTGCTCTTATTAATTAAAGGTTTAATATTTTTAATTTAGCTTTTATTTAACTTGAGTATCTCCTGGATGCCTCGGACAAGCCGAGGCACGTAGGCGGGAGGAGCAATTGTGAGCACACCCTAATTAACAGATAATTTAATAGTGCATCAAGTTATATTGGAGCCTTTTATATAATCCAAATAACCATTCTCAATAACTCCTGATATTCAAATATCCTTGGTCTCAAAAGTCAAATATGTTTTTGGTATCGCCGATGGTGCCGCATAATCTTTCTGATTTTGTCGAAATGATTCAGATCGACGTCTGGTGAAACACGGGTATTGATTTGCTTCACGTTGTTTTCTAATACTGCCGCGATTTTTCCGCTATGCCTCATAATCAATTGGAATATCGTCAATTTTATCCAACCGATTTTTTACAGCTCCATTTGTAATTTTCAATAGTTGAGAAATCTCTAAATCTTTGACTTTTACTTTCTTTTCTAACCATGGAAAATGACCTGCATATGCCCCTACCCCCATGTTTGAAATTTCGGAGAAAATTAGCTTGCCTCATTTTTAATGGCAATAAACTTTTAATTTTTATTTAATTTAATTGTTCTATTTTTATCGGATAGATTTATAAGACCTGAAAAAATATATCCTTTTAGCTTTATCTCTTCTGTGGAGATTTCCATTCTTGAATCTTTACATGTTCCCACAAACATATGTTCACTTTGCGCACAATACCACGGCTGTTTATGAGAAAGTTTTATGTCAAGACGAACAATATCATTATATTTTGTGCCTGATGCATCAGCTTCCCAAATGCATCCAGAGTTTTCCCAGGTGCCGGTCCAATGACCTACAATTTCATCACATGGATCAGGACTTGTGGCATTTGCTAAAATAATTTGTGGAAAAAGAAAAAAAAAGACTAAAAATAATTTTTTCAATTCTAATTTTTGCATTTCAAATACTCCCTACATTAAAGCAAAGGAATATATCACGATATTCAAAAGAAATTCTAATAATCCTTTATGAAAATCTATAGTTAGGAGCCATTGTTTTATAGGGTATCATCAAGTAATGATGCTGCTGTTTTTGTCAAAATCTACATCTATAAATTTATCCTGCTTATCGTCTAAGTTAGCGATTAAATCCCAACTCTTTTGAGTCTTGATTTGTTAAAACCAATTTCTTATCATTCGTTTTAATAATTCTTCGGGCATTAAAAACGATTTTTTCATTTTTTTTAAATAAATATTAATTCAATACAATGACACGTTTCGGCTATGCTTTTATTCAACTGAGTAAATCGGAGTAGTATGCATTCTTAAAAATTTTTTATCATACGTACAAATCTCAAAGAAACATTATTAGGAAGCGTGATCACTTCATCAGAAACTGCTTTATAAGCCAAGGTAGTATATAGTTTAACTCCAGGAAGTGTGGCCATCATTTCAAATTGAGTAAATCCATTTAAAAGTGCTTCATGTTCACAATGCTTTAAAAGCATACCTCCTAAACCCTGTCTAGCAAATTTGGGATGAATGAAAAAGGCCCTTATTTTTGCAGCCTCTTTTGATGGATCAAGATACGCAGCTTCTTCTCGACCTGAAAATTGATTACCACCAAATAACGTTTTACGTTTACCCCACCCACCACATCCTGCTATTTCGCCATCTTTTTCAATAACAAAGTAAGTCATATCTTCAACCAATTCAGTATCTACACCAAATACGTACTGGATTGCCCCTTCAATTTCTTGCTCCGAATAGATATCTCGACTTAATTCTCTTGCTGATAAGGTAATAAGTTCATTTAGAGTTCTGAGCTCATCCATATTAGCCAATCTTATGATAATCACAATTTTATCCGCGTTTTTAGGAAAAAATAATTTAACATATAATTTATATAAATAAATTTCTTATTTATATTATAAAAATTACCTTTTATAATGTATTTTTTATAAAATAAGTAATATATGAAAAAGGCTCTTACCTCAACTCATTTAAAATTGAATAACAAAAACTGTGAAAATGAATTATTAGATAAAATGGACAGAAAAATTCTCAATATTCTTCAGAGGGACAATCAGATTACAAATCAAGCTCTTGCAGAGAAAATTGGAATTTCAGCGCCTCCTTGTTTCAGACGCGTAAAGCGTTTACGTGATGATGGGATTATTCTCAATGATGTTTCTTTGGTCGATCCTTTTAAAGTGGGAAAGCCATTAATTGTCTTTGTAAATATTACTTTAGAAAAGCAAAGAGAAGACCTATTGGCCCACTTCGAACGAAAAATGTCTGAGGAACCCGAAATAATGCAATGCTATTTTGTCTCAGGCGATACTGATTATTTACTCATTATTCATGTAAAAGATATGAACGATTATAATGACTTTGCGAGAAGAGTCTTTGCCAATGAACCCAATATCAAACAGTTTCGAAGTAGTTTTTGCCTTAATCGAACGAAATATAACACTCAAGTCGTTTTATCAGAAGAATAAATAATTTACTTTGGCTAAAAGTACCTTTTCGCGTCCGACACGAGGTCGCTCATTCGGGATCAAACCTTAAATGTCATGTTGACCAAATTAAATACTTCTACTATTCTAGAAGTATGGACATAAAAAATTCACTGAAAATATTTGATACTCTTTCGCAAGAAACTCGCTTGCAAGTATTTCGATTACTTGTTCAGGCAGGTCCAGAAGGGTTATCTGCAGGCGCAATTGGTGATGAATTAGGTATCTTACATAATACCTTGTCTTTTCACTTAAGCCATTTGTCTCATGCTGAAATTGTCACGTCTTATCGTCAGGGACGTTATGTATTTTACTCTGCAAATTTTGAATTGATGCGCGATTTTATCGCCTTTATGGTTCAAGATTGTTGCAGTAAACAACACGTTAAAATTCAACAACCTGGCACAAACGACGATCTGATTATTGAATTAACTGATTGCTGTAATTCTAAAAAGGAGTAAGTTATGAAACGTTTTCATATTCATATTGGCGTTGACAACCTTGCTGATAGCATTCGTTTCTACAATGCCTTATTTGGGGCAGATCCAGTAAAAGTTAAATCCGATTATGCCAAATGGATGCTGGAAGATCCTCGTATTAATTTTGCTATTTCAACTCGCGCAGGAAAACATGGTGTGGAACATTTAGGTATTCAAGTAGATGATACCACTGAATTAGAGGCGCTAAGAAACCAATTTTCTCAAGCTAATATTTCAACACATAGTGATGGCGAAACAACATGTTGCTATGCCAAATCAGAAAAATCATGGGTGAGTGACCCCACCGGAATCGCATGGGAAGCCTATCATACGATGGAGGATGCTCAGTTTTTTTCTGGAGACAAGACAACAGAAAACTCATGTGGCATGCCGAAAAAAAGCACATCAAACTCTTGCAGTGATACGCAGTCAAATGCAACTGGATGTTGTGGCTAATGAATACTGATTCAATTAAGTTATTATTTCTTTGTACGGGTAACTCTTGTCGGTCTATTATGGCCGAGGCAATAACTAATCAATACTCAAATGGGCGCTATCTAGCATTTAGCGCAGGTAGCGCCCCGACTGGAAACGTGCATCCTAAAGCAATAGAAACTCTTGCTCGTCATGGCATAAAGCCCAATATCCCTCGCAGTAAATCCTGGAATGAATTTAAATCAGAATCTATTGATTTAGTCATTACAGTTTGTGACCAGGCAGCCAGTGAAAGCTGTCCAATTTTTCCTGGTCAACCAAAGAAACTCCATTGGAGTATTCCTGATCCTGCCAAAGTAGAAGGCTCTGAAATGGAAATCAATACGGCATTTGAAGCCGTATTTATTCAACTGAAACAACGAATTGAAAAGGAGTTGCTGTCATGACCACTTGCAGCACCCATCGGCTTTCTTTTTTAGATAGATATTTAACATTATGGATTTTCCTGACAATGGCTGTAGGAGTTGTTATCGGCTCATTCTTTACTGGAGCACCACAAGTTATAAATTCATTATCTATTGGAACCACCAATATCCCTATTGCGCTTGGGTTGATTTTAATGATGTACCCTCCGTTGGCTCGAGTAAAATATGAAGAATTACCGTTGGTATTTAAAGATTGGCGGATTCTATTGCTCTCCTTAATTCAAAACTGGCTCATCGGACCATTTCTCATGTTTGGCCTTGCTGCTTTATTCTTACATGGTTATCCCGAATACATGACCGGACTTATTCTCATTGGTTTAGCGCGGTGTATTGCCATGGTTATTGTCTGGAATCAGCTGGCCGAAGGAGATAATCAATATGTAGCAGCCTTAGTGGCATTTAACAGCATTTTTCAGCTGCTATTCTTTAGCGTCTATGCCTGGTTTTTTCTTACGATCTTGCCTCCACTGGCTGGTTTAAATGGGCAAATAGTTCATATCGATTTTATTACCATTGCGGAAAGTGTCTTTATTTAT
>JAUXYG010000038.1 GCA_030694525.1 Legionella sp.
TATAGAATAAGAAAATATCATATAACAGGAAGATGTAACTTTAGATACTAAAAATTATAATAAGAGTGGAGCACAGGTACAAGCGTTGCCAAATCTAAAACAGTACCATGCTATTAGCAGTAGTCAAATATGCCTATGATAATAGATTTAAGTAGTTAATGTTCATTTAAATTTAATATGTTGTGAGAATGTCGGTTGAACGTCTGCATTGTGTCTACATGAGATTTTCAGAACTTGGGGAGAAACCACGTAAAACCTTGGTTAACATGGTGGCCAGAGGCGGAATCGAACCACCGACACGAGGATTTTCAATCCTAATTATCTTGTTTTTAACATCTCTTATTAAATCTTAAAACCCTTTAATATCCTTTTATAATCAAGTATATTTCGCCTTATAGCAGTTTTTTAATTGCTAATTAGTTTTAAATAATCTGTCTACATTGTGTCTACATGAGATTTAATTCACGGGTGAATGGATAATAAAATTGCGGTAAAACTGACAAAATCGATTGTTGATAAAATTAATCCAGTACTGGATAAAGATCAGGTGTTTTACCGTGATGAGAACTTAAAAGGTTTTACCCTTCGTGTAACGTCAACTGGTATGAAAAGCTTTGTTGTTGAAACCCGTATAGAAGGAAAGGTAAAACGTATTACCCTTGGTAAGTATGGCGTGATTACTGTTGAAGAAGCTAGAAAACAAGCAAAGACTTTTCTGGGGCAGATTGCTAGAGGGGATAATCCTATAGCTGAAAAGAAAAGTAATAAAATAAAAACCATGACCTTGGATTCAGTATTCAACGATTATCTTAAAGCCCGTAAAGACTTAAAGGAGTTTACGGTAATTGATTACAGGAATGTTTTACGACAGGTTATGCCTGATTGGTTAAATAAGCCTTTAATCAATATTACTCGTGAGATGATCGCAAAACGTCATGCAGAATATGGAATAACTAACAGCAAAGCCCGCTCCAACTATGCTATGAGAGTTTTACGAGCAGTATTTAATTTCGCTGTTCATGAATATCAACTTGAAAGCGGACAATCCATTATTTCGGTTAATCCAGTAGAATATTTATCTCATACTCGAAGCTGGTTCAGAGTAGATCGCAAAAACACAGTAATTAAGAGTCACCAACTGACGGAATGGCATGAAGGATTGATGAGGCTAGCTGAACAAGAAGATTATCCACAAGCTATGATGTGGCGAGATTACTTTCTATTAATTCTCTTTACAGGGTTAAGACGAATGGAAGCAGCTTCCTTGCCCTGGAAAGACATTGATTTCAAAGCCAGAACTTTTACCGTGCAAGATATTAAAAATAGGGAAATCCATACTCTACCCATGTCTGATTTCCTTTATGAATTATTTTTGCGAAGGAGACAATTTAAAACATCAGAGTTTGTCTTCCCAGCTCCCAGTAAAACTGGCCATATAATGGAACCAAGAAAAGCTATGCTAAAAGTGGCTGAATTATCTGGAGTAACCTTTACTGTTCATGATTTAAGAAGAACCTTTGCTACTACTGGAGAGAGTCTTGATTTACCCGCTTATGCCTTAAAGCGTTTACTCAATCATAAAATGACGCATGATGTAACCGCAGGATACATTATGCGTGATGTGGAACGATTGAGAAAACCTATGCAGCGGATTTCGGATTATTTAAATCGACAGATGGTTGGCGCTATAGAGGTCGTTGAGGATGCTGATTAAAAGTACCTATTATCTTAACTATAATCCTATTGAATTAGGATTTTAATCGGTTGTTATTGTATTTTTAAATTTAATCCTACTATAATGGGATTAATGAATAATTAAATCGAAATTCTTATATTAAGTCTACTCCAGTAGGATTATATGGCCAAGCAAATTAAAAAATTAAAGACTCCTAACCTTCAACAGCCGTTAACCTTAGAATTGTTAGGGGAAGTCATTAAAGCACGCCGAACTCAAAGTGATTTACGGCTAGAGGATGCGGCTGCTTTGTGTGGTGTAGCCAAAGAAACCTTTATGAAAATCGAACATGGGCAATCGAACTGTCAATTGGCAAGTGTATTACAGATTTGTTCCGGTTTAGGGATAAATCTGTACATAAAGCCTTGGATGGAAAATGGTGAGGATGAAAATGATTGGAGATAAGCAGGACTTGGATGTCTATCAGGGAGAATATCAAATAGCCCATATCACGCTTATCGAGGATCAATTATATTGGAGTTATAATGCCAATTGGCAAAAGACAGGATATGCTGTTTCTCCACACTTACCTTTAGATGAAGATATTCCACCATTAAATGTGCAGCGATTTCTGCGAAATTTATTACCCGAAGGAAATCCTTTAGAAGTATTAGTTAATATTTTTCATTTAAGTAAATATAATACATTTGGACTTATTCAAGCTTTAGGATTGGATACACCCGGATCATTAGTGATCTTGCCATCACATCAAGAACTTCCTAAACATGCGAATTTTCGACTGATAACTCAGGAGGAGTTAGAAGATCGTTTAAATAATCGTGATCTCTATAGTTTAATGGTTTGGGATGGAAAACCACGTCTTTCAGTTGCTGGAGTACAAGATAAAATTAATGTGGTGTTAAATAAAGAAGAGCAACTTGGTTTTGGAGACGGCAGCTTGTGTTCTACCCATATTCTTAAATTTGAAAAACAAAAATTATCTTATTTAGTTTTAAATGAATATCTAAGTATGCAGCTCGCTAAGCGCTGTTCATTGAGTGTTGCTAATGTCCAGATGAAACGCTTTGGTCAGCATCCTGCTTTATTGGTGGAGCGTTTTGATAGGAAAATGATTATCACTAATATAGTGCAAAGACGCCACTTAATAGACGGTTGTCAGGCATTGAATTTACCCCCGGAATATAAGTATGAGCAGAATTTTGGAAATAGCCGAGATGTGGCTAATATAAGAGATGGGGTAAGTTTGCCCAAGCTATTTGATTTTGCAAATCAATGTATCAATCCTGCAAAAACCAAGCAACAAATACTCGACTGGGTTTTATTTAATATTTTGATATTTAATTGCGATGCTCACGGTAAGAATCTCAGTTTTTTTGTTGGGGCTAACGGCATTTCTCTCGCACCATTTTATGATTTAGTTAATATAAAAATGTATCCTGAATTTGAGCATGGCTTGGCGATGGCACTCGGGGATGAATTTGAAGAGAATAATATTAATGCTTATCAGTTAGCTGATTTTGCAGATACATGCCAGTTGCCAAGATTATTAGTAGCTAAACGTTTAAAATATTTGATAGGAAAACTAACTGTTGCTTTGCAAGAAGAAATCAGCCTTATTTTGATTAATGATAAAGAAGCAAAATATTTAAAAAAATATCAGGAAATTGTCATTAAGCGATGTAAGCATTTATTAGAGCAGAGTGAATTCATTCACTCAATGGAACTCTAGTGCTTCTTATAACTTTAAGATCTTGTAAAACCTTTGAAAAATAGCCAACAATAACCAGAGAAATCCAAGATGATATTCCGAAAAGCCCATATGATAGTCTAATGGTTGAGCTTTGTATCAGAGTAAATTTTATTAAAATTCGGTGGGACATCAGGGACAACTGGGACAATCATATAAACGATAGGTTTAGATTTAATTCCCATTTCATCACGCAGCATTAAACAAGTTTTGTAATTTCATATTCAGGCAGCAGGAAAGCATACATTTGCTTTGCATACAAATAACGCCAGCTTTAGTCGTAGACAAACGATGCTGCGTTAATGTGCTACGCCAGATAATGCGTAGCGCTTCGTAAGATTTTATTTGTATAAGATTACCCAATCGTTGCACGAGCCAATTAAAAAGTTGGAGTACTGCTTTCTGGTTGTCAGTTCTAATCGGTATGACACGATCCATAGAATTAAATGCAATATCACGAGTTATACAAAGTTCATCTTCTCTAACCTGAATACCTGGCTTAATCAAAATGGCTTCTTTGAAAGTAAGTCCAAATTCAGTTTGTAACCCCATAATCACTCGGGCCAAAGGTTCATTAAAGGACTTCCAAATATCAGGAGCAATTATTTTCTTGCGTCTATTTCTTGTTTTAGGCCTCACCAACTCAAGGGATTGGTTATCTATATTGGCAATGGAACAATCACTCATCTGTAAAAACCGGCGAATAATGGTCATATAACGCATGATAGTAACTGGATTGATTTCCTGTTTTTTCCAAAAACGGACGAGCTTGTGTATCTGCTCTGACTGCAATGTCTGCCAGGAAGGGGGTACTTGTCGTATAACAAATAAATCATCAATCATTTTATGAATGACATAGGCACGGTGTTTCCGGTACAGGTATTTACCTTGCCTATCCATTTTAATTTGTCGGTTAGCAAATTGTCTTAAGGATTGTGTACGCATCTTCCCATCCGCAAAAAATTATTAAAAAAGAATTTGCCCTGTGTAGTGTTTAGTGTTGGTCGAGCGGTTCACTCTCTGTTGAAACCCGGCAAAAGCCGTAAAACTCGAAGAAGGGGGCAAATCAATCGTTATAAGGCAAACGATCTCGCCTGTACTGCTGTTTTTCTGGTGGGTATTTCTCCTAAATAAAATAAAGTAAATGCAAACAATAAAGCAGGGCTTTATCACAAATCCATGGTCAAATGAAATGACTTAGAGTTCTGAAGAACTCCCCTTACCGAACGGCAAAGGTTCCTGAAGGGCTTCCCGACTATACGTCCAGCCACAAGGTTAGGGAATGAGAGTGGCTTAGCATAAGACGCTTTAGCGTTTCATCGGATTTTCACCGATTCATCAGTCATGCTTCGTCTAAAAAATAGCAAAGTGCAGATCTTGGAGCAATAGCATTATAGGAAATATTTTGTCCTATCTTATTTGGTGCGTCAGGACAAATGGTCTTTTAAGGCTTAGTGTTGGAGGGTTAGTAATGTCCGATATTCCTGCGTCACTGCTGGATCAAGCAGTGACGCAGTCGCATATGTACTATAATTAATCAAATATTGTGGTGTTCTTCAACAATTCAGGATGAATATTATGGAGCATGATGACTGGTGTATTAATAGATTAAAGAATAGGACACGAAAAGCGCATGATCATAGATCGGCATATGAAAAAGATAGATGTAAAGTAGTTCACTCTTATGCTTTTAGACGTCTTCAAGGAAAAATTCAGGTTGTAAGTGGGATAGAGTCTGACTTTCATCGAAATCGATTAACTCATTCTATTGAAGTTGCATCAATAGCGAAAAGCATATACTGCAATATTAGAGAGAGGCGTAGGCATAATACTAGTGACGAACCTTTGCAATTATTTTTTGAACACCAGGATAAAAGCGATATAGAAAGCTTACTTTTTACAATTGGATTACTTCACGATATTGGGCATCCTCCTTTAGGGCATGGTGGAGAATATGCGCTTAATTATAAAATGCATAAGTTTGGTGGGTTTGAAGGTAATGCACAGACATTAAGATTGATAACTACTATATCTCCGCTAAATTTAACATATAGAACATTATTAGGAACTCTGAAATACCCAGTAAATTACACAAAATTAGTAAATCTTAATGCATACCCAATCGAACCTGATCGAAGAGCTACTGATTCTTGCCAAATTTCGACATATCTAATCAATAGAAACGACTGGGCACCACCAAAATGTTATTATGATATCGATGAACACATAGTTTCTGAAATGCTTCAGTATTTAAACGAATCTGATAAAGAGAGATTTCAGTCACGATTGATTAATGTTGATGGTACACATAATCAGTCAATATATAAAACTTTTGACTGCAGCATTATGGATATTGCAGATGATATTTCTTACAGTATACATGATTTAGAAGATGCAATTTTTTTTAATCAAATCAAAAAAGACGATTTGGATGAGTTTTTTTCAAATCAAAAATTTATTTCAGAACATGAGTGGCAAAAATATCCTAAACAACTTCTTGCAAAAGATTTAAATCAACGTAAAAAAATTATAAGCAAATTGGTTCATAGCGCAATTATAAATACAGGTGTATTTATAAGAACTGATTTTTCAGAACCATTATTAAAATACTATGTGGATTTTGAAAATGATTTATTAAAAGATTTTATTCAGCGATTGAAAAAAATTGTTCGAAAAAAACTGATTGAAACGCAGCATGTTAAATCTATTATACATGGTGGTATGGTTGTAATTATGCAATTGTTTGATGCTTTCTTAGTTAATCCTGATTTGCTGCCTACCACTCAATATGAAAAAATTAAAAAAGCTGATGCTAATAGTGAAAATTATAGAAGAGTGATTGCTGATTATATTAGCGGTATGACAGATCAATATTTGTTTAAGATGCATCAGAGAATATTTGGAGCTAATAACCAGAATACGTTTGATATTATTTAATTGTCTACATTGAGTCTACATGAGATTTTAGATATTTGGGTAACCACCACGTAATTCCTTGATTTACATGGTGGCCAGAGGCGGAATCGAACCACCGACACGAGGATTTTCAATCCTCTGCTCTACCGACTGAGCTATCTGGCCCCAAGGGTTGCTATTAGACTCTAAGCCGGTTTTTGAGTCAAGAGTTTGTGGGTGTTTTTTTTGAAAATAATTTTTTCTGATACGCAATTGCAATCTGAGCGCCAAGAAATGCATTGCTTTTAATCAATTCTATATTTGCTTCCAGGCTCTTGCCGGCGGTGAGTTCGACAATTCGTTTTAGTAAAAAGGGTGTTACTGCCTGGCCATTTATGTGTTTTGCTTCCTGGTGGGCTTGCTGGATGAACGGATTTATTTCAGAATCAGAAATTTCTGCCTCAAAGGGGATGGGGTTTGCAATCACAATTCCGTTATGCATTTTCAATTGCTTCTGAAAAGTCATTAACTCCGCAACTTCCTCGGCTGAATCTAAACGATGCAAGACGGGAATGCCACTGGAGCGGCTGTAAAAAGCCGGAAATTCATCCGTGGCAAAGCCAACTACAGGAACTCCATGGGTTTCCAGTACTTCAAGCGTTTTAGGCAAGTCCAGGATAGATTTGGCACCAGAGCAGATTACGGTGACTGGTGTAATTGAAAGCTCTATTAAATCGGCTGAAATATCAAAATTATGACCCACTTCCTGATGTACACCGCCAATTCCTCCAGTTACAAACAACGGTAAGTTAGCAAGGTGTGCGCAAAACATAGTTGCAGCAACCGTTGTACTCGCTGTCATTTTTCTGCTTAATACGTAGGCAATATCTCGACGTGACGCTTTAACCACCTCCGTATCCTTTGCCAACCGATCCATCTCTTTTTCGTCTAAACCAATATGAATTTTGCCTTGATAAAGTGCTATTGTTGCCGGGATAGCACCTTGAGCACGGATAATAGCCTCTACTTCCAAAGCGGTAGTAATGTTATCAGGATAGGGCATCCCATGCGAGATTATGGTCGATTCGAGCGCAACAATTGGTTTATTGCTTTGAAGGGCAGCGGTGACTTCATCATTAATGTGCAACAAATCATGATACATAATGTCGTCCTTAATCTTTTGCTACAAATCCTGATGGTTTTTCTGAGCCTTCACCAAAGAAATATTTTTGCAGTTCGTCTTTTAAAAAATCACGGGATTTGGCTTCAATCAGATTCAGGCGATATTCATTTATCAGCATGGTTTGATGGGATAACCACATATTCCAGGCCTGTTTTGAGACGTTATTATAGATTTTTTCGCCCAACGGTCCTGGAAAGGGTGCTTTTTGCATGCCTTCTGCTTCCTGGTTTAACTTACAACAAAATACGGTTCTGCTCATATTAGACCTTAAACTATTTTAGGTGCTTCATTATGCGCGAATCCTTCATTGAGTCCAAGAAAAAAGCGTTTAATCAGCCCTACTTTTAACCTGTGCCTGTAAAATGTGTTGCGAAAGCAATTGCTCCTGATCAGCCGTTAAGCCATCAAAAGCCACCGAAGTGCGATAATTACCTTCACTTTGGTATTGGCTATATACCACCATAGCATCAAGGATTATGGGAATCATTTTTGGTTTGGTGTAAATGACAATTTTTAAATTCGTTTTTTCTTTAAGCAGTTCGGGTGTTTTGAAGGCCATTCCACCAAGGCTTATGTTAACCTTTCGCAATTGAATTTTTCCGGCCATTAACATTTGACGGGATAGATAATCAATTTTCGCATTTAACAGGTTGAGATAATGTGCTAACGCAGGTTCCTTGATGCCGATAGCCTGGGTTAATTCGGAAAGTTCGTAGTCAATGTTTTGAAAGTATTGCGCCGCTTCCATGTATTTCTGCCCATTAGTACCTAAAAGTTGGTTGGTAATGGACAAATCCGAGCAAAACTCTCCCGGAGCTACCACGCGATAATCGAAGTAAATATGATCATCGATGCGAAAATGTTGACGCCGTTCATGTATTGGCATAATCACTCCATAATATGCAATGTAATGAGGTAGTCCATATCGTCATACCCTTAATATACTTAACATTATTACTTACTGTAGCATCATTTACAGTATATTTAACCTGAGAATGAGGAGCTGGTCTTTGTTCTGGCGGCTGTTTATATTTCGAAAGACCAAGGGAAGTAAGATGCGCAGGGATATTTACTACAAGCATTAAATACCGCGCAAAACTATAATAGTCTTCTCTTGTAGAAGTTAAAATTGATTTCTGGCGCATATAGCGCAAAAAAGTCCTTTTTATCAATTCACCATCCACTGGCACTATCCTTTTAAATACAACTCGACTTATTTATAACTATAGACATTGTTTTACAAATTGGTGAAAATTATGGGATTTTTTTATTTTTGAAGTTCAAATATAAAATGATAAGTCATAGATTTTTGAATAAGAACTTAAACTGTGAAGTTTATCAGAATTTACTCATAATAAAGATATATCAAAACATTATTTATTCCGCGAACAAGTTCGCGGAATAACGCTTTATTTGGAGGAGCTTAAGGCCTTACTGAAATATGATTTGGCCCGACATTTTCTATTTCTATAGTATCCCTTGAGAATATTTTTTTGACGTGTGGCTTCTGGTTCTCATTGAATTTAATATATAAACAGCTGGCATGCTGAGCTTTCTTTTTTCCAACTTGAGGTGTATTACCCGAATTCATAGTAGTATTAATCGAGTTGGGGTTATTAGCTAATGCTTTAAAGTTAGGACGAGGGCTAACGGGTGGATTGGCGGGCACAGGTTGTAATTTATTATTTATAACCTGATATGAATTGGTTGACGTTTTTGCTTCACTACCATTTATAATAATGTTGTTGTTGTTGTTGTTGTTGTTGTTGTTGTTGTTGTTAGTTGCGTTTTTGGGGTCAGTATTTACAACGTGAGTGTTATTTTCAGTAATAGATTTAACCTCCATTGTAGCAACAGGAGTTTCATGAATAATCATTGAACCTGCCGAGTTGGTTGTGTTGTTGGTATTTATGTTGGTGTTATTGTTCGGAGCACTTGATGTTTCAATAAACACGGTCTGTACCTGAAAAGTTGCGGTACCCTTATTTGAAGCCGCAGGGTTTGAATTAATCAATAGAGTGTTTGTTGAAGCAACCGATTGTGTTTGGCTATTACTCTGAGCTTGGGAAGACAAAGAGTTGCTAGAGCTATTAAGATAAATTTTATCATGATGGCTCATGATAAAATCTGAAAGATTGGCACTTTCAGTAGCTCCTACTACATTACTGATGGCTTCATTTCTAATGAAACTCAGCTGGGGCATATAACTTTGAAACTCTGAAGTACTGATATCGATTTCTTTAAGTTTAATATCCTTAGGACTGGTTACCCTATCAACCCGGTATGTTTTGAAAGTAACTAAATGAAGAAATTTTCGGTGCCATGGTGCTTTCTTCCAATCCTCATTTAATAACGCGCTTTCAATTGATTTAGATACCTTTTTAATAAAAGGCATGGAGCATTCTTTTAAGGTTTTATCTGCTAATTTCTCAGCTAGCCTGACTAAACGGGGCTCTTGAGTATCTCTGTTGGTCACTTTATCAAAAATAATGTTGGCTTTCTCTAATAAGTCTTTTCCATTATGTGAAGACAGCAACAGGGCATTAATTTCATTCAAATCAGCCTCGATATTAACTCCCAAGGATGCTGTTGGGATTTCTTCTTCTATCCTTGCATAAAATAACTCAACTGGCTCATTTCGATATTTTAATAAATTTTTAAATTGGTTAATGCTTAATCTTTTAGTTGGATCCTCTCTCATCAGCTCTTGAGATAGCAATGATAGATTTATAATTGCAGGTGAGGGCTTTGTAAAAAATGATGCAGGTGAGCGTAAGGGATTCAGAAACTCATCGGGTAATTCTTCAAACTGACTTAATATCAGAAACTCTCTTAAAGCCATACCCATCTGATATGCCATAAACTCTGGCATAGTAACTTTGTTTCTAAAAGCCTCTAAATAGTTGAAGCCATTACCTTGAGAGTTGATGCACTTTTTATATTCTTCAGGAGCATAAAGGGGGCTGCTTCGAACCTCAAGAACTCGAGGATTTTCCTCGGTAATTAAGGTTTTTCGGTCACTAATTAAAACACGATTATTGTGAGCCAGGAAATTAGTGAGTTTAATATCTGGATGATATATTTTGGACTTAATGAGTTGTGCACAAAAATCAGATAGTTGGTCAAAATAATGCGCTGTTTGAGGCGCGACATCTCTTATACGATTTTTTATTCTAAGATTTTGTGCTACATCTCTTAAGCTTCCCTGATTTGCTAATTGACTCAATACAACCGGTCGATATTCAATTTTATTTTCATGTTTAAATACCATCATGAATACAGCAAATTCTTTAACAAAATATTTGGAAATAGGCAGAAAATGTAGAGTTTGTTCCAATCCTAATTCAGAGCGGTCTTCTATTCTGAATATATACTCTTCATCATTAATTTGTAATTTATAGTTCTGATTATTGACTTGTTTGCCAAGTGGCTCAGTATTAAAAAATGTTGGGATTTGTTTTTTCGACTGTTTAGGAACAGGCTCATTTTTAATTGCTCTAATTTTAGGATAGGCTAAATTTAAAACCCGGGTGTGGTTTTCTATAAGATCTTTGATATTAGGGTTTGACTTAATGATGGCACTGATTTTTAAACTGTTAGCGATATATTTTTCTCTGGAGGATTCAAAAGAATTATTTAACAGATCCATGTTTTCTTTTAAAAGAGCATTAAACTGGTCTTGAGAAGCTTCCTCGGCTTCGACTTTTACTGATGTCGAGGTATTCTTCGCCACAGCTTGCGCAAAATGTATGCCTTTCAAATAAAAGTCATGAAATGGATCGACAGAATAAAATTTTAGGTTCTCTGACAAACTGGACAGTCCAGACTCATTAACCCACTTGAATAATTCAGCATCATATTTTGTCTTATTAACCAAGTAAATTATTTTTTGAAGCAAAAATATGTGTTGAATCGGATCGTCTTCAGGCACCGTGTTATATTTACCAACCAATTCGAATAGTTCTTTAAACTTACGTGGAGGAAGCGTTAGTGCCATATTTACAACTCCTAAAACAGCTAGGTTAATAAAAATTGAATGTCTGCATACAAGTCCCTGTGTAAATTTTAAACAAACTTAACATAATTTAAATATAAATACAAGTGCATTTTGTGGGCACTAAGTAATTATTTTAGTCTTTAACGAGAGCGCAACGGTTAACTATATGATTAATTTATAATCTAATGATTTATTGATTAAAAATAGAACAACAGGAAAGTTAAGGAAATTATCTCATCCTCTATCTTAATAAGGGTATTTTATGCTTTAATAACACCCATTTCATTGGTTACTAAAGGGTTTTGTTATGACTTTTGTGGTTACAGAAAGTTGTATTAAATGTAAATTTACAGATTGTGTTGAAGTATGTCCGGTGGATTGCTTCTATGAAGGACCTAATTTTTTGGTTATTCATCCTGAAGAATGCATTGATTGCGCACTTTGTGAACCTGAATGTCCGGTTAATGCTATTGTTTCTGAAGATGATTTAGCTGGCGATCAATTACAGTTTAAAGAGTTAAATGCAGAATTGTCACAAGTTTGGCCTAATATCACTGCTAAAAAAGATGGGCTTGCTGATGCCAAGGACTGGGAAGAGGTTAAGGATAAACTTCAGTATTTGCAAAAAGAGTGGCAGAAATAACCACCCTCGCTGAATCGTGTCGGCGAACTTTAAGTGATAAAGGCAGATTATCTACTGCGATACCAGGGTTCGTCGCTCGTGCGCCCCAATCTGATTTAGCTGCCGCTATTGCGGAGGCAATAACAGCCAAATCCACTCTGGTTGCAGAGGCTGGAACAGGGACAGGAAAGACATTTGCTTACCTGCTCCCTTGCTTATTAAGTGGCAAAAAGGCTTTAATTTCTACCGCTACCAAAACCTTGCAAGATCAACTCTTTCAAAAAGATTTACCGACCTTGGTGAGAGCATTAGGTCTTTCTGTTCGGATTCAAAATTTAAAAGGTCGCGCTAATTATATCTGCCAGTATCGAGTGGCCTTAAATGCTGAAGAAGGGCAGTTTCAAAGTCCCCAATGCGCTCATGAGATTCTCCATATCCGCGATAAACTGTCACAAATGAAAGACGGAGAGCGGTCTGAATTGCCTGAGATTAAGGAAGACTCCCAGGTATGGAGTTATGTCACCTCAACTACCGAAAACTGCTTAGGTGCAGAATGTCCTGATTATGACTCGTGTTTTTTAGTGAAAGCACGAAAAAGAGCTTTGGAAGCGGATATTGTAGTCATTAATCATCATTTATTTTTTGCGGATTCGCGATTAAAACAAGATGGGTTTGGCGAATTGCTACCCGGCGTTGACATCGTTGTGTTTGATGAGGCACATCAATTGGCAGAAATTGCCACCAGTTTTCATGGAGAGCGCATAGGCACTCGGCAGTTCCGTGATCTGGTGGATGATATTATTAAAGAATGGCCTGTTTTGGATTTAGCCAATCAGCCTTTAAAAGCTTTAAGTCATAAAGCGGATAAATTAATTGATGAATTAATAAATGCACTGCCTTCGCGCGATGAACGGGTGAGTTGGGAGGAGGTAAGTCGTAACAAACCATTTATGGCAGCCTGGTCTAATTGGTTGCTTTTAAAAGATGAATTAGTTAACTGTTTGCAGTCTGAATGTGTTGCTGAGGTTACCGGATTAACGCGATGTAAGGAACGTCTACAGGAATTTGAATCCATTTTAATAGCGTTCACACAAACCAATAAAGATAAAATTCGCTGGATAGAGCGTTTTAAGCATACCCTGGTTTTTCATGCTACACCCTACGATATAGCCAAGCCATTTAGTGAATTACTGCAACACAAGCTGGGCACATACATTTTTACTTCAGCTACGTTAACCATGGCAACTTCTTTCGAATGTTTTTGTAAACCCTTGGGATTAAAAGCAGATACTTTACTATTACCAAGTCCTTTTGATTACCAAAAACAGGCGTTACTCTATTTGCCTCGTGGAATACCGGACCCAAAGGATGGTTCCTACTATGAGGCTTTATTATCCAAAGCAATACCAGTCATAGAAGCCTGTGGCGGGCGGTGTTTTTTTCTGTTTACCAGCCATAAAGCGCTAAAAGTTGTTGCTCAAATGATGAGCACTACTTTAAACTATCCTCTATTGATCCAGGGTATGGAAGCAAAACCTATTTTGCTAGCCCGTTTTCGTCAATTAGGTAATGCGGTTCTGTTAGGTACTGCAACCTTTTGGGAAGGTGTTGATGTGAAGGGTGAGGCCTTGTCCTGTGTTATTATTGATAAATTGCCTTTTGCCAGTCCGGCTGATCCGGTTACTCGCGGTAGAATGGCTTATCTAAAAGATAGGGGGCTATCTGGTTTTGATGAATTATCTTTACCTAATGCTGTGATTGCTTTAAAACAGGGAGTTGGACGCCTGATTCGTGATGTTACCGATAAAGGGGTTTTAATGATTGGTGACCCCCGATTAACCGGCAGGGAGTATGGCCGACATATTTTGGCCAGTTTGCCGCAAATACCAAAAACCCGCGATGAAACCAGGGTATTACACTTTATTAGTGAGTTGGCTCTAGAATATGAAACTGTTAGCGATTGATACCTCAACGGAACTGGCAACGGTTGCGTTACAAGTGAATGATGAGCTGTATACTGCCGAGCAGGACAGTCAAAAAACGCATGCTCAATTGTTGTTACCAATGGTTGACCGCCTAATGGTTGATTCAGGTGTGTCCATGAATCAGCTCGATGGCATTGTTTTTGGCTCCGGACCGGGTAGTTTTACTGGATTGCGTATTGCATGTAGTGTTGCCAAGGGGCTTGCTTATGCGCATAATTTGCAATTAACTCCAGTGAGCAGTCTGGATGCCATTGCTTATGCTGTTCGTCAAAAAAATGAAATGTCGGATGCATCGATTTTAGCCGTGTTAGATGCCCGAATGCATGAGATGTATTGGAGTTTTTTTTCTAAAGAGCAGTATATTGGCAATGCACGGGTTGATCCGGTTAAGTCAATTGAGCTTTCGAATCAACCCTCAATAATTTTAGCGGGTGTGGGTATTGATTTATATTGGCCCGACTTCCCCGATGCTATCAAAACTCAGGTAGTTAATAAATTAACCATGTATCCTCATGCTGCGGCAATGATACAGCTCGCACAAAAGGCCCAAATAAAACCGGTTTCGGTAGCACAAGCACAACCAGTGTATGTGCGAAACCAAGTGACTCAAGGAGATTCGCGTGGATAAAAGATTATTGGAAATTTTGGTGTGTCCCTTATGTAAGGGAAAATTATTATTTAAAAAAAAGGAGCTGATATGCCGCTTTGATCGTCTTGCCTTCCCAGTGCGAGATGATATTCCGGTTATGTTGGAACATGAAGCACGAATTATTTCACTAGAAGAAAAAGATAAATTATGAACACTGAATTTCATGTCATTATACCTGCTCGATATGCCTCAAGTCGCTTTCCAGGTAAATTACTAAAAACGCTGGGTACCCTAAGTGTTTTGGAGCGCGTGTATCGGCAGGTTTTATTAGCGAAACCAAGAACCATAACCATAGCTACCGATGACGAGAAGATAGCGAGCCATGCCAGGAGTTTTGGCGCTCATGTCGTTATGACTGCAACAACCCATGAATCTGGAACCGACCGAATTGGTGAGGTTGTGGCCAAGGGCAATTATGCTGCAGATGATATTATCGTAAACGTTCAAGGGGATGAGCCATTTATTGCTCCAGAACTGATAGCTCAGGTTGCTCATGGTCTAACGCAAACCAGTGCGCCGATGTCTACTTTGTGTTTTGAGATTAATAGTTTTGAGTTATTGCATAACCCGAATATAGTAAAAGTAGTACGATCTCAAGATAATCATGCACTGTATTTTTCTCGAAGTCCTATTCCTGCTCATCGCGATAATAAAGAATCCTATTCTAATACGTTCAGACATATCGGTTTGTATGCTTATCGAGCTGCTTTTTTACTGGACTTTGTAACCTGGCCGGTTTGTGACCTTGAGCGAGTGGAAGCTCTGGAGCAGTTACGTGCGCTTTGGGCAGGAGTCGCCATTAAAGTAGATGAAGCGTGTGTGGAGCCCTTGCAAGATATTAATACTGAGGAAGATTTAATCAAAGCAGAGCTTTTATTGGCTGATTGATTGACTTTGAATAATGTTGTCGATTAGTTGGGGTTTATCTTACAGATTACTTGAGCTCTTTTGAGGAAATATTAAATTCTGTAAGCAGGTTATTTAATAGCTGCAGTTTAATCGGTTTCATTATTATTTTATTCATCCCTGCGTTTAATGCACCTTCTTCGGCGGCATCTTTGGATGCAGCGGTCAATCCTATGATGGGACAAGGGGGAGTATCCATTTTCTTTTCATAATCGCGAATTGCTTTACTCAGTTCATTACCAGAAATACCTGGTAAGCCCAAGTCCGTTAAAATGAGTGAAAAAGAGTGGTTGTATATCAGTTGTAACGCATCTTCTCCGCTTGTTGCAGAGAGAAATCGGCAATTGGCGTCTTCGGCGATTATCTCTACCATTTTCAATGCAATGGGATTATCTTCGACCAAAAGCAGGAGAGGCCATTCAGGATGTTGTGGCTTGGTCAATGGTTTTTTAGTATTTTTGGTTATCACTGAGGTTGATACCTGTTCACCCGATTTGTTTTTAGTGGTGTCAATCATAGCGGGAATGGTGACGGTAAAGGTTGTTCCTTTACCTTTTTTGCTAACTACTGTAATAGTCCCCTCCAAAAGCTCTACATACTCCTGAACTATGTTAAGTCCTACTCCATGGCCAGCATATTCTTCTTTATTGGTTTCTTTACTTCGATAAAACCTATCGAAAATTTTAATTTGTTCTTGTTCGGCAATCCCAATTCCGCTATCAATTATTTTAATCTCCAACGCCACAAAATGATGTTGTAAAAGCTTACAGTTTACTTCAATTTTGATGGTACCTTTATGGGTAAACTTAATCGCGTTACCCAATAGATTTAAAATAATGCGATGAATTTTAATAGGATCATTAAGAATCCATCTTGGAACTGATGGATTGATTGCGACATCCAGGGATAGATTTTTTAGTTTTATAGTGGGTAGTTCCAGCTTACAGAGATCGTTTATTAATTCATGTAAATCAAAAGAATAGGAGTTAATGCTGTTCTCTTGTGAACTTCCAGTAGAAACGATGTCAAGAATGTTGTTTAACAAAGTTAATAATTGTTCTCCGCTAATGTTAATCATATGTGCATGTTCTTTTTTTTTCAGATCAGTTAATTCTTTTTCCAGAAGACTCGACATTCCAATAATGCCACTTAATGGAGTTCGAATGTCATGACTCATATTCTGGATGAATTCATCCTTGGCTTTGTTCGCTTTTTCTGCGATTTCTTTTGCGATGCGCAGTATTTCTTCCTGTTTTTTTTGCTCGGTAATGTCAACAGCAATGCCTGTTACGCCATAACAATTTCCTTTATCATCATAAAGGGGAAAGCCATTATCCATTATCCATCGAATCTCCCCATCCGGTCTAATGATACGATAATTTTCTGAGTAACGTGCTTTATCTTGTAATTTAACAATTTTTTCAGCCATTCCCTCGATTGGATGATGATGCATGGCATCCTCAGGATGTAGAAAGGTAATCCAAATTTCCGGGTTGCTATAAAGTTCATCCCGAGATCTGCCCCAGACCCGCTCGTAAGAGGGGCTGATGTAACGAATTTTTTTGAAATCCGGACTGCTAATCCAGTAAACGTGATCGCTGTGTTCAGTGAACTTTGCTAAGAAACTTCCTACGTCATCAAGTGATAAAGTTAATTCATTCGCTTTTTTTGTCATAGGAGTTGGTATATTTATAGTTCATTAACTAAAATATTAGCATACGATGTATCATTTGTTCATAATTATAAAGGAATTAATTATGTTAACTCCAGAGGGTCAGTCAGGGGATGAAACTGATAAAATCATGTTGTTGGCCATGTGGACCAATACGTTAAAAAATGAAGCTGGAGATAAGGCGGTAAAAGAGATTATCTCAGCAGGAATGGGTAAGCCGACGTTTCCGATTAACATGCACACGGTTACAGCGTACCTTAGTTACTGGAAAGTTATTGAGAGTCTGGTTAAAACTGCGCAGGAAAATCTTGAAAAAAATGCTGAAAGCGCGGCATTGGATTATGGGGATCCCCGTGGTGATGCAGATCCACGTAAAATTATGGCAGAGGCAATGACCAAATGGTATAAATTGTCAGCCGAACAGCAGATAACCCCGGATAATATTTTATTTACGGTAGGTGGTGCGGGGGCTTTGCGGGTTATTTTTGAATCGTTTAACCGGATGTATCATGACACGCCCAAATATCGTGTGATAACACCATTTCCTCATTACAGTCTTTATTCAGACAATCAGCACCAGCTTCATCCAATTGATGTCATGAAAGAGCCTGGTTATCAATTAACAGCAAAGGCCTTGGAGGCCAGTATTAAATCGGCTTATAAATTGGCTGAAAAAGATCATAATTATCCTAAAGTATTTCTTTTAAGTAATCCGAGTAATCCTTTAGGAACAATAATTCCTGAAGAGGAATTAAAAAAAATAGCAGTTGTATTGCGCCAATATCCGGATATTAAAATTGTTGTGGATGAAGCTTATGCTGAAATGGCATGGAAGAGTACAAAAATTCCCTCATTTTTAGATGCAGCTCCAGATTTAAGGGACAGAACTGTCATTTTACGATCAGCTACTAAAGCACTCTCTGCCGCTGGGGAGCGGATGGCGGTTATCATGGCATTTCAACCTGATTTGATGACTGCTTTTCGCAATAAAAATATAGGAACCATAGGTCATGCTCCGCGTTCAGCCCAATTGGCTTATGCGCTTACAATGAGTCAGTTTAGTTCTGAGGAACATACAAAACTGCACGATTTTTATAAACCTAAAGTGGATTTTGTATTCAATCGAGTGCGGGAAATCGGCATTGCAATGCCTGACCCTAGTTATACTGTTGAAGGTACTTTTTATGTTTTAGCGGATTTAAGTGATTTACTGGGAACCGACATTCCTGAGGAAGCCACTAGAGCTTTAGGGAAGAGCAAGACTGGAAAGATTACAACCAGTGAGGAGCTCATTTATTCTTTACTATTTAAAGAAGGGATTATGCTGGCTCCGGGCTGTTATTTTGGGATGCCTGAAAAAACTGGATTTGTTCGTATAACCTGTAGTGGCAAGCATGAAGAATTAAAAGAGATGATGGATAGATTGGAGTCCGTAATACTGCAAGTAAGACAGGAAGAAAACTCGCGATTAAGAAAAGAATTTAATATTCTTTCAGCTGAGCTTGCAGCAGTGGATCCGGGTGCTCGTCAAATTTTAGATCAAAGATATGAGCATGTTCCAGGAGAAAGCAATAACGTATTCGATCTGAAGCAGACTAACCAACTATTAAAAGAGTTAGTCTCAGATACCCGCATCGCATTGAAACGCGCAACCCCTGAGGGGAGACAGCAAGCTGCACTGGTGATTAAATCCTTTTTATCAAAAGCTAAATCTCATGAAAAAGCCGAAAAATTTCAAAAAACCATGGACATAGAATGGCGGAATTTTGTCAATCAAAACATGACTGATGGTCCCTTAAAAAATCATTTTCTGAATTTGAGTGAGCAAGAAAAGCAAACATTTAAACCTTGGGTAGACTATTTAAATTCACGCGAGGATTTAAAACCAAATCAACCCAAGATATAAAGAAAAAGGATTCTATTTTAGCCTGGAAATGTAATGCTTGCGCCCATATAAAAGTAAGGCAGGCAGCAACATCAGGAATATTCCTATTGAAAATATTCGGCGAAAGTGAGCAGCTCCTCCTACATCCATCGTTTGTTCTGGTGGTATGAAACCCACTATAAGGGTAATGAAGCAACCAAATAGCCCTAGTAAACAGATAAAATAATAACCCGGCTTACCACCTGGTATGGCAAAAGGTCTTTTTTTGCTGGCGAATTTGGTTTTAAGATTCCAGGCAGCAAGAAACATTAAAACGTACATTAGAATATACAGTTCCGTACTCAGATCGGTAAATAGCCAATAAATTGCATTAACGCTCGGGAATAAAAGAAACCCGCTGCATAGCAGGGTGACTAAAACTGCCTGGAGGATAAGAATGCGGGATGCAATCCCGTGTTTATTTAACTTACATAAAAAATGCGGTAAAAAATCATGCTGTGCCGCCATAAGTAATCCTTTGGCAGGAGAGATAATCCAGTTAATCATACTGCCCAGGCTGCCTAAAAGTAATAAAAGTACCAACACCGGCATAAGCGCACTTAAATGATAGGCATGAAAAAAGTTATCAAAGGCTTTCATTACGCCATCAACCAGACTGATTTGATCTTTAGGTAGCACAAAAGCGATTGCTAAAGAACCAAATATCATCGTAAACAAAATGAGTAGTACTGAGAAAAACATCGCTTTGGGAAAGTTTTTTTGCGGGTTATTCACATTTCGAACATGCACTGCTGCCAATTCCATTCCCAAAAACGAAGTCATTATCGCCGTTAAAGAGACCCATGATTGGGTGTCTTTCCAATGGGGAACCAGATTAGGCCAACTTAAATCTATAGCCAAGGGATTTCCTTTTATGAGCCATATAAAGGCCAAGAAAATGATGAAACCCATTGGAACGATCATGCCTAATATCGCACAAAAACCGGCAAAAGCAGCCGATGCACGTAAACCAGATAAGCCGATAAACGTTAAAGACCAGAAGATAACGAGAATAACTCCAATGAGATAAAATTTATTTTGCGCCAGTTCTGGATTGATAAGATAAGCAATAGTTCCTGCGATGAACGATAAAATTGTTGGATACCATACGAGCGTATTAATCCATTGCAACCAGATAGTGAAAAAAGCTACATTTTCGCCAAATGAATGCTTTACCCAACTGTAAATTCCGCCTTCTTCGTCAGACCAGGTCGCCGAAAGTTCTGCTGAAACCAAAGCCACCGGGATTAAAAATACAATAGCTGAAAAGATAAAAAAGAAAATTAAGGTAGACCCGAATAACGCAGTTCCCGGTAAATTTCTGATACTGTCGATTGCTCCAGTGATAAGAAGCACTAATGCAAATACTGAAATTTTTTCTGAGGACCAGGCTTTCATTGACTATTCGATTTGTAAAAAATAGATTCATTATACATGAAGCACCCTTAGGAGGTGAATCTTTATTTTGTTAAAGTTTTTGTTCGAACACATGCGCTCAGTAAGCGCACCTAAATGAGTATCATTAAATTAAAATATCTACGTTAAATCAAAAATACCTACATTGAACTAAAATACCTACGTTCCGCGCTTTATGCGCGGAATCCAGCTTAGATCTTCGACCTAAGATCGTCTGGATGTCGTGCATAAAGCACGGCAGTAGGGAAAAGAGGTTTCATGTGCCAAATTGAGATGCGTTACCACGGGAAATTGCTTTGGAATCTGGCAGGATAAACGCATCTAAACGAGCATCATTAAATTAAAAATACCTAAAAATTTAAAATACCTAAAATTAAA
Source organism: Legionella sp. (assembly GCA_030694525.1). GTDB lineage: Bacteria > Pseudomonadota > Gammaproteobacteria > Legionellales > Legionellaceae > Legionella. The sequence goes on from JAUXYG010000038.1 coordinate 21,071, forward strand.
AATGCCTAAGTTAAATTAAAATTCCTACGTTAAACTAAAACACCTACGTTCCGCGCTTTATGCGCGGAATCCAGCTGAGATCTTCGACCTAAGATCGTCTGGATGCCGTGCATAAAGCACGGCACGTAGGGAAAAGAGGTTTCAGTGTGCCAAATTGAGATGTGTTTACCTTGGGAGGTTGCTTTGGAATCTGGCAGGGTAAACGCACTTAAACGAGCACCATAAACTAAAATGTTTAGGTTAAATTAAAATGCTTAAGTTAATTTAAAATACCTACGTTAAATCAAAAATCCTTAAGTTAAATCAAAAACACCTACGTTCCGCGCTTTATGCGCGGAATCCAGCTAGATCTTCGACCTAAGATCGTCTGGATGACGTGCATAAAGCACGGCACTTAGAGAAAAAGAGGTTTCAGTGTGCCAAATTGAGATGCGTTTGCCCTGACATGTGCTGATGTTAAATTACTTGTTTTTATAACCATCTCTGCATGCTGGAGATTTAAGCACAGAAGCATCTTCTTTTATTTCCCATTCACTTTCTGTGTATAAATGCATGCTTAAGGCGTGTAATCCATTATGGAATTCTTCAGCAAGCAGGGAATTGATCATTCTATGGCGATTAATTCGAGTCATATTATTAAATCGTGTTGATACCGCGACAATCTTGAAATGAGTTTGGGCACCCTCTGGGACATGATGATTCTTGGATTCATCTTCTACACTTAGATAGTGTGGTGAGAGTTCCTGATTCAGTTGTTTTTCAATTCGATCTTTACGTAACATAATAACTCTCGTCAGTATCTGTAATTAAATTATACTAGGGCGGCTATATATTGTCATATGTTTCTAACAGTTGATTTACGGTTTATATCTCAACAGGTTTAAAAATGTTTTCCAGTATTGAAGGGATCGGAGCCCACTGGGATTATTCTAAGAAATAATGTCTACCTCAACTTACCAAAGTTAAAGTCGTAGAATCTATTCTATTGAAAAAAAAACAATTTAATTCATACATTTTATATAAATTGGGTATAATCCCGGAGACGTTAGCACGAATGATGCTTTGAATTCACGGAAGGTTATGATGGAGACCGTTATGAGACAAAAAGGTTTTACACTGATTGAGTTAATGATAGTTATTGCAATTATTGGAATTTTGGCAGCGATTGCAATTCCTGCTTATCAGGATTACACCATAAGAGCAAGGGTTGCCGAAGGACTTAATCTTGCTTCATCCGCGAAACTTGCCGTTTCAGAAACTACGATTACTAACAACGCCATTCCTGCAACTCAGGCTGAAACAGGATATGTAACTCCTGCACCAACGGAAAATGTTGCTTCAATTGCTATTTCTGCAGGAACCATTACCATTACCTATACACCTGCAGCAGGGAACGGAACCTTAACTATGGTCCCCACATTACAAACCAATGGAGATGTAAGCTGGGATTGTACGGGTGGAACTTTATTACCAAAGTATCGACCTGCGAGCTGCAGACCCTAGTTATATTAATTCCCTGACTTACGAATGAGAGGTAGATTTGATTTATAATGATGCCTTTCGCGGAACCATCCTGTATTACGACTTCGTCTAATACAGGCTACAAATATTATGTAGCCCGTAATAGACGAAGTCGTATTACGGGAATAAACAACCCAACCGTTTATTGCGTTGGTACAATACAAATCCTCCATTGATATTCCCCCACAAGTCTGTGCCCCGACCTGAACAAGCATAGAGTCCTGAGCTGTTTTATTTATTATTTATTATGCTATTCTGCGATCAGCATAATAATAAATCATTATGAAGGATGATGTGTTTTTTAATTCAAGGATGAGAATTTATAATGAAATGGAAAGATAAGTTTTGGACTGCGTATCGAGTTATAGTGAACACCACTGTGGATGTAACTGTTTCTACTTTAAATGCAGTTGGTTCAATGGCCTGTATGATGGGTGGTGCGGGGTTTGCTTTGTCTTTTGCCTCAGAAAATTTAAAACCGTCCTACTACGGCTCAGCAGTTATCACCGGAGTAGTGGATCTCAGTATTGATATAGTAGAGCTGAATTATAATCTGAATCAAACGATACCCATTCAACATAATATCGAATATTCAGGTAAAGGAATATACGCATTGGGAGAATACTTGCCACCTCAAGCAATACAGTCAGCAAGTATGATGTTGACGGTATCAGGAATGCTATTACGCGCTTTAAGCGCAAATATAAAACAGTGGCGCACAAAAAGGGATGAAGCGATGTATTTGGAAAATCATTTTGGAGCGGCTTATCCACAACCTTCTTTATTGAAAAAACACCTCTATCTGAATGCTGCATCTATGATGAGTTCTTTATCCCTGATAGCGTTTGGCAACACGTTAACCATGGTGTTTATTAATACTAAAGGCTCTTCTAACAGTGTTTCTTATCCGGCTCAAGGGAATAAAATAGTTACTCCAGATTATGAGGGACCTGTTACCTCAACTTTAATTGCGGCTGGTTTAAGTCTGGCAAATAATGTATCGGTTAAACTCCCATTTGGCGTGTATTCTGTTCAGGAGATTGTCGCGGTTCAGGCACAGGCTAATTTAACTTATGGGGCAGACCTTGACTTGGCTGCAACTAATCCAGCGAATTTTTCGCCTTTAGCTCCTGCTGCTATGTATTGCGTGACTGCTTCCCTTTGTTCTTTTTTTAATCGAAAATTAACTCGCCTACACTACGAAGAGTTGCAGGCAGAGAACAGCTATGAAGTTGTTTAGCATAACTATTCTTGAGAATGAAAGGTCAAGGCTGTATTGTATTAAAATGGACAAGAGTTAGGTTTATAAATGGACGGTATTAAGGGGTTCAATTTTAAATACTGGCCACAATTGATTGTGGTCGTTTTGGTAGTTGCTGCCTTTGGTTTTTATCGTTACTTCGCCTATTATGACACCCGTTCTAATGACGCCTATGTTTCCGCGAATGTAATTAATGTCGCCGCTTTGGTTTCCGGACCTGTTACCAGGTTGTATATAAAAGACAACCAACAGGTCCGAAAGGGAGACAAGCTAATTGAAATTGATGCCTTACCCTTTATTTATGCAGCGCAACAAGCTAAGGCAAAGTTAAATATTGCCAAATTAAATTATGAAAATGAAAAACTGGCTATTGTTAAAGCGGAACAGAAATTAAAGCAAAACCAAATTATGTACAGCTTAAGCCAAGACCATTTTAGTCGTTACTCGCAATTACAGTTAAAAGGCGACCTGGCACAAATTACACTCGTAAATCTCACTGATAAAATGAAAGAACAAGAGGCTGCTATATCTGAAGCAGAACAGGAATTAAAGATAGCGCAAACCAATTTTGACGATAATGAAATCATTGCAGCGCAGGCTGAGTTAGATCAGGCCAACTATTTATTAAATCATACGACACTGATTGCCCCTGAAGATGGCTATATTACCAATTTTAATTTACGAGTTGGACAGTATATTCAAACGGGTCAGGGATTATTTGCCTTGATTGAAACAAAACAATGGTGGGTATTAACGCGCTACCGCGAAACGGCTTTAAGGCTTATAAAACCTGGTGATAAAGCAAAAATAATGATTGATATGTATCCTGGAAAAGTGTTTCACGGGCATGTAAAAAGCATCGGCTGGGGTATCAATCGCGTGCAAAATGGTAATGTAGCTCCCTCCACTTTAGAATATCTCGAAGCAACTGAAGACTGGATTAGAATTGCGCAACGTTTTCCGGTTAGGATATATATTGATGACACCGAAGGCTATCCTATGAGGATAGGGGCAAGTGCCACAACGATAACCTACAGGCAATAATGTATTATTTTTGGCCTGAAAGCGTGGAAAATCGTGCCGCAATAAGAACAGCTATAGCGGCTTTGGTAGCCGTTCTCATTTCATTTACCTTTCACTTGCAAACCCCTTATTGGTCGGGAATGACCGTGATCATGGTTGCCAATCTTTATACCGGAAGTATTATAGATAAGGCCACGTTGCGCATTATAGGAACGTTGGCAGGTGCTTTCCTGGGGTTTTATCTCGCGGGCATTGTGGCTAATAGTTTCTTGTTATACATCCTCTCCTGTTTTCTTATCATTACGATAAGTGTTTATTATTATCATTTTAGTAATTACGGTTATGCCTACTTATTGGGTGCGCTGTGTGCCTTCATCATAGTTTCCCAGGTCGCTGTCAATCCACAAAATGCGTTTCTGGTAGCGATTTGGCGTCCCGTAGAGATTGGCATCGGAGTATTAGTGGCTGCCATTAGCGCCTATGTCATCTTTCCAAATCATCTAAAAGACAATATTTCAAGTCAAGTTCAAGAGCTGTTTAGCGATTACGCATCACTTTTTAAAGAATTACAGGAACAACTGGCTTCTGGCGCTTTTGATACTCCTATTTTGGAAGAAAGTAATTTGAAAGTGAAAAAGAAATTGCGTAAAGCAACGGAACTGATTGGTGCTATGAATCATGAAGTAGGAGTGACTCAGGAGAAGGCCGATGAGCTTCGAGCCCTTCTTAATTCATTAAATGATCTGTCTCGACAATTTCAGTTTCTCATGTTAAATAAACCTACGTCCTATGATTTGGAAGGTTTAGCCTCACTACCCTTAGATTCACTTTTTATTGCAATTAATGAAGATTTGCATCTCATGCAATCGAATTTTAGCCAAAATACCCATCAGGCCTTGAAGTCCAGTTTAGTTTTATCAGAACTTGAAAATGCTTTTAATGAAAAAGAAATCACATATCGCACCAAAAATGATTTTATTTATTCGTTAATGCATTTCTTTAAACAGATAACACAGAGTTTCACTTTAATGCATTCACTGTTAATGCATAAACCAGTAACGGCGAAACATACGATTTATCTGATTAACCGGCAAGATCGATTAAGATCAGATGCTGATTTAATCAAACACAGTATTAAGGCCGGTATTGCAGTTATTCTTGCATTAGGCTTCTGGCTTATCAGTAATTGGCCAGGGGGTATTAATGGAATTATCAGTAGCCTTATCATCTCCGTGAGAAAAAATCTTTTTGATATGAAAAGTGTCAGTATCCATCGTCTGTTAGGTTGTTTTCTCGGGGGAGGAATTGCCCTGATGGCTCTATTTCTCCTGGCGCTTACCCTATATGACTTTATTATCATCGTTTTTTTTGCAGTCTGGGGGTTATCTTATTTTATGTTTAAGTACCCCAAATATGCCTACATAGGTCTTCAGGCTAATGTGGCACTTATCATTACTCTCGCCCAGGAAGGCGGCCCTCCGATTCATCTGGATCCTCCTTTGCAGCGTTTAGGAGGCATTGTAATTGGCATTGTTGCCAGTTTTATAGTAGCTAATATCCTATGGCGGTCGGATGTTTGGACCATAATTAATCGTTATCTGGAAAAATTATATCGTTACATCTGCTTTAATCTAAAAGAGGTGCTCATTGATTCTGATGAGAAAAAATCAGTACATGATCTGGCTAATTTGTTTTGGTTAACACGTGGATTAATCGAATCACTTGAAGATAAAGTGTTGAGTTTAAAAAAACAGCACCGCTTGAGTACACTGCGGCAAAGATTTGAATCGTTGGTCGTGCTGCAGGCAACACTCAGTCATATTCTGATTTCTATTGATATAAGAAAGGCTGAAATCACTGCGAATTTATTAAATTATAACTTGGTTGAAGTAGTGCACAAACTGGTTTTATGCTTTGAGACACGGGACGCAAATGGAGGGCTTGTTGTAGCACAATCTTTGAATGCTTTATTAACAAAAATTGAGCACAAGCGAAAAGATAGTAGGATAAATAATTTGGATTTGCGTCATTTAATAGCTTATGCAAATGCATTAATTCAATTAGCAAAAAGAATTTAATGAAAGGTTATGATTCCAATTACTTGTGGTCTTTTAGTTATTTAACACCGCTTAAACGCTGTTGGACTTTATGAAATATTGATTTTGTATCGTTCTTTTTGCATTTATTCAGGCTATTGAATTTTAAGAGAAAAATATGCCTTTAACTTATTTTTTTAGTGTAGAATAAAAGAAAAATTGCAAATTTTAGTTGCAATTTTCTCCATCACGTGTAAAATTTGACCTCATGAAATCAAAAATAATCTATAGCATCATCGCCTTATTCTTAATTGTTTTAGGCGCATCCGTGTGGTGGTTTACTCCTCCCAAGCCCACTTTCCGTCAGGTCAGTTTTAAACAGCTGCCAGGATGGGAAACTGCCGAATTCAAACAGTCTTTGGCAACTTTTCAGACCTCATGCCGTGCATTCATCAAGCAAGATCCTGAGCGCGTGGTGGGTACAGAACAAATTGACTTGCGCGCTAAAGATTGGCAGCCTGCCTGTCATGCGGCTTTAGCCATTGATCCTGTTAATGAGAAATCTGCAAAACAGTTTTTCCAGGAGTGGTTTGCACCGGTTGAGTTCTATGACAAAAAACCGGTTAAAGGTTTATTTACCGGCTACTACATGCCCTTGCTAAAAGGCAGTTATACCCAAACCGAGGAATACAATGTTCCTTTATATGAGGTGCCAAGCGATCTGGTTACCGTAGATCTGGATTTATTCATGCCAAACATGAAGCATCGTAAGATCATGGGACGGATTGAAGGGAATAAATTGCTGCCTTACTATACTCGAGAGCAAATTAATCATGGAGCGATAAAAAACAAGGCTCGTGTTCTGCTATGGATTAATAGTCCGGTTGATCGTCTGTTTTTAGAAATTCAGGGCTCGGGAATTGTTGAATTTGAAGATGGTTCACGTATTTTTGTAGGTTATGATGGACAAAATGGTGCTCCTTATACTGCTATTGCCGGTGTTTTAATTAAGAAAGGAATTATGACCAAGCATAATGCGTCCATGCAGGCCATTAAACATTATTTAGAAGCCAACCCTAAAGAGATGAATCGCGTTATTAATCAAAATAAATCGTTTATCTTCTTTCGTAAATTATCCCTGGACGCTGCCTTAGGATCTCAAGGTGTAGCGCTTACTCCAGGTTATTCAATAGCTATTGACCGCCAGTGGATCCCGATGGGTGCCCCTCTGTGGTTGAGCACTACACGTCCAGACAGTAATAAACCTGATAAGAGTAAACCCATGCAACGTCTTATGATCGCTCAGGATACAGGTGGTGCCATCAAGGGTAAAGTTAGAGGTGATGTATTCTGGGGTGGTGGCGATAAAGCAACGTTAATTGCTGGTCATATGAAAAATGAAGGACATTATTGGCTTCTTTTACCGCGCCATGCGTTATCTCGAATAGATAAGACTCCTGGATAAAATACTTCTTTAAGCTCTAAAAACAAACCAAGCCCGCTGTTTTCGCGGGCTTTAAATTAGTCAGTTATGTGCGGAATATCAGCGACTTTCTGATGCATCAGGATCTGGGTTCTGCTTCAATGGTTTTAATCGCATCAACAGCAGCTGCAGACGAAGTATCGTTAATAACTGGAGCCGTGTTTCCTTTGAGTGCCTCATTTAAAGTAATAAATTTATATCCATTACTGCGATATAATTCAATAATATCACCCAGACATAAACTATTGAGTAAATTAGCGTGGATTAATAAAATGTGTTTCACAGGCTTACCGTCAACTTTTTTCGCTTTTTGATCGGCTCTTAGTGTTTGCTTCCATATAAAATCCAGGTATCGTTTTTTAAACTGCTCAAGACGTTGTGCTCTTTGTCGATAGGGGATGCGATAAAACTGAGCATTAAACTCATAATCTTTGGTATCAATGGTTACAGGAGCCACAATGTATTGGTGAGCTGTAAGATAATCTAATACTTTTTGTTTTTTCTCACCCTTGCTTTCTGCAAGATAAGGATAACGGAAAAATTTAGGTTCGGTCATGACCGAAGCCAAAGTGTTATCTGCGCGTTCGATATCCGCAATATACTTTTCTGCGGTCAAGGCATTAAGACTTTGATGCGTGTAGGTATGATTGCCTAAAGTTAATCCTTGAGTGCGGAATAACTGTAATAAATCCCATTCATTTTTAGCTATAGCCCCACCTATGGCAAATCCGGTCGCTGGCACCTGATTTTCAATGAGGGTATTAACTATCGCCATGAATCTATCCTGGGTTCGTTTTAAATTGGCAGGAGTGCTGGTACCCGAACCTACGAAGGGTAAATCGTCAATAGTTATTGCAATTTCATGCTCTTCGGCAAAGCCAGGATTACTCATAAAACAAACCAGTGTTAGTACAGCAAGCCATGTGCTTCGCATAGTGTTCCCCTCAGCCGGACTTTTATCCGTGTTGTTATATTCTATTGACTTATTAGAGTTTACCTTGAGATTTGCAGCGTCCAAATGTCAATAGAATTTGATTGTTTTATTTAACTATAGTAGAGAATTTTAAAAAAGAAAGAATGAGCTTAACAGATTGAAATAAAACAAAATAATGATGATTTTTTGAGCTATTTTAAACTTAAAATTCGATGAAATTAATTTTTTACTTTGCCTCCAATTATGGTTATGCTGGCTTTTAATTTTTGGATCATCAGGGAGAATTTTATGAGGAATGAAAAGCACGACAAAACAAGATTAGCTGCGGATGTTTTTAAGGATTCGGTAAAATTTAATACTCAGCTTGCTACTCGGGGGTTGGCGCTTTTGTATGCTTTGGAAAAAGCAGCAAGTCAAATAACCTCACCGATTGTGCCAGGTGCTGTTGGAGGTATGGTGCTAGGTGCGATGGGATTTTTTACCAATCGGCATTTTAGACAACAAGGTGATGTTTCCACAGTATCATTGATTGGAGAGCTTTTGGGAAAAGTGCAATTTACAGCGGGCTTTTTATTAATAATGGTTGAGGGCATTAATACCTTTAATGAAACAGACAACATTACTCCACTTAGAAATCTGTTAAAAATGTCTAGTACGGTATTATCTTTAACCGGCAGCGCCATTGTACTGATCAATTCATATTTATATGGGGAAAGTCCGAAATCCAGCTCGGATATACCTGCGAATATTTTCGAATCAGAGCAGAATAAAATATCATAATAAAGCCTACATATTCTTCTGCTGCTTCTCAGCAGAAGACCATCACTGATAATTTTAAAATTTTTCATTTATATTGACTATATTTAAGTATATGTTTCAGTAAGATGGACACATTATAAAACAAGGATAGTCATGAACCTTTCTCTGCCAAAACCTGTTCTCTATGGATTCGTATTTACCGCTCTGGTTTACCTTATAAGTCTGTCTTTTATTGATTACCCTTTGAACACAATTTTGAAACCCATACCTATATTAATCCTAATTATCGGAGTGATCAGGTCTGATTTAATACCGTGGGCCAAAATGTCTTTGGTGGGTGCACTGGGATTTTCCATGTTGGGCGACATGATATTAACTATGCCATTTATCGCATTTTTTTTGCAGGCAGGCATAGGCTGTTTCTTCGTGACCCATATTTTCTATTCGTTTCTTATGTTGCGTCAATTTCAGTTTTCAAAAACATTTTTAATTTATTATTTCCTGGTTTTATTCATGGTGATAATAATGACGGTTTATTTAGTGCCCTATCTTGGACATTTTTTAATTCCAGTTTTGGCTTATATTGGTATTTTATTATTAATGGTTTTTAGCGCTTTTCAGGTTAAAGATTATCGTCTGATGATGAGTTTTGGTGCTTTAAGTTTTATAGTTTCGGATTATATTTTGGCGTTTAATCTATTTGCCGATCAACAGAGTGATATGCGAATTATTATCATGCTTACTTATTATTTGGCGCAATTTTTGTTAATAAATGCACTATGTGGTTTGTATAAAAGACATCAGAGTAATGAGTAGTTGAAATCCAAAGGCACCCTAAAGAAGGTGCCTTTTTTAAAAATAGGGTTTCACTGAATCCATTGGTTTTTCCCTTGTAATATCCTGTAATTCTTTTCTGTATTGCTTGATAGCCTCAATTGCATCGGTACACGGTTTAAGAAACCTTGAATTACTGCCATAGTTTTCTGGTGTTATACATAGTTCAATTTCCAGAGACGGTTTACCAAGCTCTCTCCATATTTTTTGGATAATCTCATATTGATTAAGTAATGATGATTTTAGTTGGGAGGCGTTTCTGGATATTATATTATCGGTTTGAAGCAGAATATGAATACTGGATTTAGATAGAAAGGGGATGGTTTCTGCGTTTATTTTAATGATAATAGGTTTATCAGGATTACACCCGGCTGCAAATAATAAATCCAGACATGGCTTTCCACGGTGCGGAAAAAGAAAATCTACGGTCATAGAGCTAAATAACTCATGAAGCGGTGTTGGTTTATCGGGTGATGGTTGATCATCAGGATCAAGACCTAACGTAAGAAAATAGTTCAATCCAATAGCATCACCATTATGTGCACAAGCATGAAGTAACGATTTTTCCTGTTCATCGCGTTGCTTGGGGTCTGCACCAAATCCAACCAGAGTTTCTGCGATTTCTTTAATCAGTATTTGTGATGATTCATCATCAATGATCTCTTTGGCTTGATAAAGAGCAATAAGCGGAGTAGCACCACTTGTAGGATGGGAGATTAAGTTTGAGATATTTGTTTTATTTGAACATTGCGGATGAGTTTTGCAATTTACATTCGCACCTTTTTGACAAAGAAATAACACTTTATCTTTCATATGTTTCAGATCAGGATTTTGAACAGAACCTTCCCCCAGACTATTAAACCGGGTATTAAGTGCCATATGTAATGAGTTGTAATTAAGGTCGTTCACGGCATTTATGTCAGCCCCTTTGGATGTAATCTGTTCAAGTATGTTCATATTCGCGTGTCGCCCACTCTCTTGAATAGTCTGAGAGATTAAAGCTTTAAAGAAAACGTTTGTTAATGTTGTATTTGATTTAACAACAGCGACCCCCTTATGTGCTGCATAATGTAACGGAGTATTCCCGCGATTGTCTCTGCTGTCGACATCAATTTTATTTTCTTCGAGTAAACGGGTGACTATTGAAGCATTATTGCGACTAGCCGCCTTATGGAGTGGTGTTTGACCTTTATTATTACTTGCATTTACATCCGCTCCAAATTTTAAGAGCAGATCAATCATTTCAGGAGTGCTAAATTCGACGGCATAATGCAACGGAGTATTTCCATGTTTGTCATTACATTCAATATTAATTTCTGTTTTATTTAATAAAGCGTTTACCACATCAAAAGCATTACGCGAAATAGCTTGATGTAGAGGGCTTTTGCCATCACAATCCTGAGCATTTATATTGGCTGTATTTTTTAATAACAAATCAACAACATCACCATTCCTGGCTGCATGAAGTGGCGTTTGTTCTCTTTTGTTGCTGGCATTCACTGAGGCATTTGATGAGAGCAGCAGGTTCATTTTTTCAATGTCACCTCGGGTCGCAGCTATATGCAGCGGTGTTACCTGTTCACCGGATATTGGGATATTATTTTTAAAATGAATACATCCTGATGAATTGGGGTTTGCCCCTAAAGTTAACAATTGGACTACTATTTCATCGGAACCAAATTCTACGGCATGATGTAAAGGGCTTCTTTTAAATGGTTTTGAATTACTTTCTTTAGGGTTATCACTATCAATTTCGAGATTAATGGAGGCATTAGGTTCGCCTATAAAACGAAAGGGTTTTATTGGCGCCAATTTACTAATCAGATCCACTTTAATTTCTTGAGCTAATTCAGAGTGAATTATAGAAATTAGAGGGGCCGGTTGGGAGTTAAACTGATGTAATTCTTCTGCTCTGCGTGTAACATTCACTCCATTGACTATGTTATCAACATTTTTTGCTAAATCACTTGAGCGTTTACCCAACCACTTCATAATGGTTTGATATATGACATTAAAAAATTGTTTGATGACCTGGTAAAAATTAGTAGTCTTAATCAAATGATACGACATTTCATCCAGATTTTTTTCAAGGCGACTGATTTTATACGCTAATTGGGTTACATCGTCGACTGTTACGCTCTCTTTGCTCTGTTTAGAAACTGGAAATTCAAGTTCTGCATCAATATATGGATAAATGGGAGAAGTTAGATTTTGAATTGTTTGATTCGCTAATTTTCTACTTGCAAGGTGATTTGAATAGGCTTCTTTTGCTTGAGATAATGTTTCAGGGTGGTTATTTTCAAGATAACTTGAGGATATTGTCATAACTAATGCTTTGATCGCAACACTATTGTAATGAGCGCATTGATTATGGGCTTTTTGATTAAGGGAGGTAAAGAGCGTTTGATTATAGTTTATTATTTCTTTTATATTGGCTGTAATTTCTTCAGAGCTTTGGGCATGAATATTATCGTAAGCAGAGGATTTGTTATAAGATTGATGCGCCAAAGAATTTAATTGATACTGTATGTCTTTTAAATCCTTAAGTTTCTGGTATAGAATTTCTAAAAATTGATGTTGAATTTCGAGAGGGACAGTTTTTTGAATTTTATGAAAGACGCTACTGATTTTTTCTAGGGTTGAATCATACTCATAATCATCTGTAAATGCATAGTGCTTTAAGCAAATAATTCCTGCTTTGAGTACATCCAGTTCGTCATTCAGGTAAATCTTATGAGTATTAGTACTGAAGTCTTTAACAAAGGGCGTTTTAATGCCACTTTGTGCAAACTGCTTAAAGATATTTTCTGACCATTCCGTAGTTGATTCAATAACCATTTCAAAAGTTACTGGAAAAAGAGTTACAACAAACATTGAGGTACATCACAAGATTAAATTCTGGATTCATTGTATAATTTATAGGCTTTTAAATCAACTGTAAGAAATTAATAATTGCTAATAATTGCATCAGCTTGAATTTTATTAGAGACAGACAGATTTACTGCGTATTTGTGGAACGAATTAATAGACCAGATCAGGTGTAGACCACTACTTTATTGCGGCCAAGCTGCTTGGCTTTATACAATGCTTGATCTGCCTGTTCCACAATGAGGCTGGACGAATCGGTACTTCCATCATAACATGAAATTCCAGCACTAAACGTGACGTAAAATTCTTTGTTTTCTACGATAAAATGATATTTAGAAAAAGTGATTCTCAGATTATTAACTATATTAGTTGAGTCTTCTATGGTTGAACCAAGCATTATTAGTACAAATTCTTCTCCCCCGTACCGCCCTACAATGTCTTGACCACGTAGACGTGTTAAAAGAGTAGTCGCCAGTTTTTTTATAACCAGATCACCAACAGGATGTCCGTATTGGTCATTAACTTTTTTAAAATTATCTATATCAAGCATTATAAAAGATAATGGCACTTTTGCTTGCTTTGCTCGTGCAAGTTCAACGGATAATTGTTTTAAAATGCTTGAATGATTTAATAATCCAGTAAGACTATCGGTGGTCATGTAATAATTTAAAATATTAGCTCTTTTTGAACGCGATCTGACTGCGGATATTAAATGTTGGGGTGAGATGGGCTTTGTTAAAAAGTCGTCGACTCCTAAACTGATCGCAAATAACTTTTTATCTTTATCTTCTTCAGTAGAGAGAAATATTATCGGAATTTTAGTGTAGCAAGATTCTTGACGTAAAACAGCTGCCAATTCCAACCCCGTGCACTCTGGCATATAAATATCCATTAACAATAAGTCCGGTTGAAATTCTTCCAATTCTTTAAATAAATCCAGAGGGTTGTTAATGGCGTGAACAATCATCCCCGCTTGTTTCAAAATAAGTGAATAATAATCGGTTATTGATTTTGAATCGTCAACAATCAAAATACGGTAAGCTTCTCTTGAGGTCATGCTGCATTTCTGGTTAAAAACCTGGATTAAGTGAGGTAAATCAATGGGTTTTTGAAAAAATGCTTTAGAACCAGCGCGAATGGCATCCAGACGAGGCAGAATCTCTTCATTGGGAAGTATACAAAATAATATTATCGGAGTTGGAGATTCTTTTTGGATATTCAGTATTATCTCTGTAGTTGTACTATTGAGGTAATGAGTATCAATGAACATCGCAACAGGTGGTTTTTCCTTTGTTGACATCCTGAGTATATCGATATTAGAAATATGATATGAATTAAATCCTAATTGCTTTAAACCATCATTAAGTTGTTGAACTAAAGCTTCCTCCTGCTCCATGATGTAAACACATTTGTTTTCAATTAACTCCTCTGATTCTGTTTCCAGAAGAGGCATTTTAAGTGAAAGCTCAAGACTTGCTATTGATTTTAATTGGTTTAAAAGGGTGGTAATGGTTTCCCGATTCACTTCAGTTAAGACGCTAACATTTAAAATGGATTTTAAGAACAATTCCATTTCTCTTGCCGTTTTACTTAATTCAATATATCCATAGGTTCCAGCTGATCCACATAAACTGTGCACTTCGCGATGAAAATCATGAAATTTTGCCAACTCCCAATTTTTTTGCAATTGGTCCCATAGATGTTCTATTCCCTGAATTTTCCCTGGAAGATTATTGCTATAATTCTTGATAAGCTGATCCAGTTTTTTTTGTATACTATCCATAATGTTTGTCCCAAGCTTTTCTTATTGATTCTGCTAAAGTTAGCGGATCAAATGGTTTTGCGATGATATCAATAGCTCCTAAGGCTTTATATTCCAGAATTTCTTCGTTTTGAATTTTAGCTGTCATAAATATGGCAGGTATCTTGGAACATTGCTCAATTTTTCGTAATTCTCGTAGTGTGGTTGGACCATCCATCTCAGGCATCATCACATCAAGTAATATTAAATCAGGCGTATAGTGCATCAAAGCTTCCATAACCTTATGTCCATCATAACAATATCGCACCGAAAACCCTCCGATATCCTCTAAAGCAATTTGTGCAATTGACCGAATATCGGATTCGTCCTCAGCATATAAAATATTTTTTAGCTCTTTGTGAATCATTATTATATCCTTATAAAACTAATCGCATTACAAAAGATGCACTATTGTATTAACCAGGGTTTCATTTGATGAATTAGATTTAATTAACGATTGACTTACAAATTTTTCGTAATCATTGCTCAGTTGCATATTTGAAAAAACCAAAACAGGGACTTTATGCAACGCTAACAAGGGCAAAATCTCTATTCCATTGCCATCTGGTAATAGTAAATCCAATATAATCAAATCATATTGTTTTTTTTCTAGCATTTCTTTTGCTTCATGTAACGTACTTGCTATAGATACTTTTGCATATTGCTCGAGTAAAACGCTCACTACATGTTGCGTATCGACATTATCTTCGATATGTAATATTTTAGGAATTTCAGATTTACCTCTTTTCTTAACCTTGTTAATAGCCTTTAACAGCTTATTAAAGTTAATGGGTTTATCAAGCCAATCGATAACCGAGAAAGCATCTCCGTTAAGCAGAGCCTGTCCAGTATCTCCAATTACTGATACTACTATAATGTGCAACTCCTTTGTTTTATCATCAGCGCGTAACTCCCGGATAAACGTGATTCCGTCCTGATCAGGCAATATCAAATCAAGCAGCAATGCATTATAATTATGTTCTTCTAATAAAATTTTAGCTTTTGCTACAGTTTCTGCGACATCCACGACAAAGCCTGCCGCCTCTAAAAGAGTTTTAAGATATACGGATTGGTCTTCATCATCCTCACAAATAAGCAACCTTTTTTTAAAATCAGGAGTTTTAGTTGAGTCTTCTTCAGAGTTAGCTGACTTTGAATTTTCCTGGGTAATGGGGAGGTCAAAGTAAAATGTTGTGCTTTTATTGGGTTCACTAAAAAAGCCCAACGTACCTCCTAGTTTTTCAATAATGGTCTTACTAATATTAAGACCTAATCCTGTCCCCCCTTTGCCACGGGTGTCTGACGAATCAGCCTGGGAAAATTTTTTAAATATGCGCGATTGAAATTCTTTAGAAATTCCTGGCCCATGATCAATAACTTCTACCCGTACATAGGTTTTTTGTAGCGTGGTGATTACCGAAATAGTCTCTCCTTTGGGAGAAAATTTACATGCATTCGAAATCAAATTTGCGAGTACTTGTAATAATCGCCCTAAATCCGTATACACAAAGATAGGGGTTTCTGGTTGATTAAGCTCAAGGGATACCTCATATTTATCAGCATACATTTTATTTGAAACAACAGATTCGGCAACTATCTGAGTTAGATTATGAATTTTTAATTCAAAGTCCATTTTACCTGCTTCAATTTTCTCTATATCCAGAATGTCATTAATCAATAACAACAAACGTTCACAATTATTGTTCGCTATGTTTAAGAGTTTATTTGCTTTTTCAGGAAACTCCCCCATAATTCCGCTGACGAGTAATCCTAGAGACCCTCGAATAGAAGTGAGGGGGGTTCTCAATTCATGACTCACCACGGATACAAATTCATTTTTTAATTTTTCCGTTCTTTTAAGTTCAGTTATGTCATGGATAATAGCTACTGCGCCCAGGTTTTGTCCTGCTGAATTAATAATTTTTTGAGCATCAATGACCACATTCCGAACCATGTTATTTTTAAATTTCATCGTAAGCTCCACTCCATGCACTGGCTCGCCTTTTAACGCGAGATGAAGTGGGAATTGCTCATTATCAAGACGCTTATCATTTTTGGTATAAAGACTAAAATAATTTTGTAAATCATCCAGACTTAATTTATCTTTGGTTGAATTAATATTTTTTTGTAACGTACAATTTAAAACAGTTATTCTTCCCTGAGCATCGCATGCGATTATTCCATCCTCCAGGTTATCCAGCATTGCATTTAAAAAATCTTTCTCATTACCCACCGCTGTTATCATTTTTTTATAATTATTTGAAACAATTAGGGCTAGCCCAATAATCATCGCAGTAATTCCGGCAATGAAGAAGGCCAGATAGTTTGGAGGAATAGCCTGGTTGCTTGTGAGCATGATATGAGCTGTTTTGGGGGTAAATACAGCTGCTGCCATGCCGGTGTAATGCATGCCACAAATGGCAAGTCCCATGATTAATGAACTGATTATTTTTAAGTTAAATTGTCTGCCAGGGGTACCAATATTACTTTGTAATGCCAAATATATGGCAGCTTCTGAAGCAGCAATACCTATGATAATAGAGAGAAAAAATAAACCTGGTAGATAATGAATGTTGGTATGGAGTCGCATGCCTTCCATTCCCATATAATGCATGGTGGATATAGCGAGACCAATTATTAATCCTCCCAGAGCAAACTGGGTAATGGTATAATTTTCTTTTTGAATGATAAATAAAGCGATGGCTGATGCAAATATTGCCATAAGTAAAGAGCTTAGAGTCCATCCAAGTTCATATTCCATTGGCATTGGCATGATAAAGGCTAGCATCCCGATAAAATGCATCGACCAAATTCCTGCCCCCATGGCGAATGCACCCCCTATTAACCAATAAGTTTTTGCGTGTATGTCTTGCTCTGCACGTAATCGACCTACGAGATTTAGTGCAACATATGAGGCCAGAACTGCAATTACATAAGACAGTATTACTAAAACATAGTCATATTGGCCGCTGATTGCATCCCTAGGAATTGCAGCAATTTGAAACCAATTGGAAAATATATCCATAAACGTCCTTGTGAAAACTATTGTTACAATCCATTCATTTAATTATAACATAGATAATTGACCTCTCTCTGAGAGTTAATAACTTTGAAATTTTGTAAGATATTTCCTGTGAGTATAGTAATCATCACGAGGTTTTCTTTGTCGGTCCAGATTTAGAGGTCTCTTTTGGTTTTTTAGTTTTGCCCATGCTGTTTTTTAACAGGGTAATAAAATCGACTACCGATTCATTGCCTTTAACCACTGGTCGTGCTTTTTTCCCGGATTTCGTTTGTTTTTTGATTTGTTGCTCAAGCCATTGTTCCAATGTTTCCTTATATTCATTGTGGTATTTTTCCGGTTTCCATTTGGTGGCCATTTCTTTAATGAGGGACTCTGCCATTTTTAGTTCTTTACTGGTGATATGATAGGTTTTGATATCTTCTTTGGGCACATTAATGGCTTCTTCTTCCCGAATTTCATCAGCGAAATGAATGAGATACAGCAAGAGCGCATGATCGTGCGGAATGATTAAACTCAAAGATTCTTTGGTACGAATAATGACTTTTGCTACGCCCACTTTACCCGTATTTTTTAAAGCCTCCCTTAATAATACATAGGCTTTTTTATTTTTACTTTCAGGTTGCAAATAGTAGGGTTTTGAATAATATAAATTATCTATATCTTTCAGATCGACAAACTCGTCTATATCGATGGTTTTAAATATATCGGGACTCGCTTTTTCAAATTCTTTTTCATCAACGATAATGTAACTGTCTTTGGCGTATTCAAATCCTTTTACAATATTATTCCATTCAACCTCTTTTCCGGTTTCCTCGCTTACTCGTTGATACCGGACGCGAGACTTGGTTTTCACATCGAGCAAATGAAAATGGAGTTCATTTTTTTCCTCAACCGAGACCAGTGAAACCGGAATGGATACCAAACCAAAAGATAATTCGCCTTTCCAAATTGATCGAGCCATTGTTCCTACTTAATTTTAAAGGAGGGTGATCTAATTTTAGACTATTGTAATGAATGATGAATGTTAATCCCCCTAAAAAGACAAAGGCCACTCGAAAGTGGCCTTGCAGTGAACTGGTTTTGCCCGAGGGCAAATCAGATTCACATCTTAACTATAGCTTACCGCGGAGAATTATCAATTATTTATCCAGTTTGTGTCATTCTACCTGCGCTAGACTCTTCATCTCGTAACGTCAGAATCTCAAATCCTTGTTTTGTCACCAGAATTGTATGCTCCCATTGCGCGGAGAGCTTATGATCTTTAGTGACTACCGTCCATCCATCGCCAAGGGTTTTAATTTCCCGACCTCCCAGATTAAGCATGGGTTCAATGGTAAAGGTCATGCCCTCTTGTAGTTCAAGACCGGTATCCGGTGTTCCATAATGCAAAACCTCTGGTTTTTCCCACATGCTTTTTCCAATCCCATGGCCTCCAAATTCACGAACTACTGAGAAGCGGTTTTTTTCGGCGTGTTGCTGAATAATATGCCCGATATCCCCAAGACGAGTGCCCGGACGAACTATAGATATAGCCTTATAGAGACATTCCTGCGTTACTTGAACTAATCTTTTTGCAAAAGGTGGAACTGCTCCGATCAAATACATTTTACTGGTATCACCAATGTATCCTTCTTTTTTTACTGTCACATCAATATTTAAAATATCACCATTTTTTAATTTTTTATCAGAGGGGATTCCATGACAAACCACATGGTTTAATGAAGTGCAAATTGACGCAGGAAAACCATAATGATTAAGGGTGGATGGGATGGCTTCCAAATCTTCTATAATGAATTGACGACAGATTTTCTCAAGCTCAATTGTGGTGATACCAGCCACTACATGAGGTTCTATTTTTTGTAAAACCAATGCGGCGAGTTTGCCAGCAACTCGCATTTTATCAATTGCCTCAGGACTCTTCACTAACATATGGGATCTCATCTAAAGTTGCTTGGTGTACTAAAATTTTTATTATTTCAGGATAAGTAATTGAGGGGTTTTCTTCCGTTAACTTTCCTATTCTTATCCAATATTCCGCTTGAGAGTTGATTGAGCGACTCATTGCTTTAGCCATTAATTTGGTTGCGTTATGCAGCTCTTCTGAAATTTTGACTATTCCCATGATAATCTCTTTAAAAAATTACATAATATAGCAATATGCTACATGGTGCTATTATTATTTATAAATATGTAATGTAATATTTTTAAATTCGTTGAAAAAAATTAGAAGTGCTGGCTTAATCATTCATATTTAATAAGGAAAAAAAATAATAGAAACCGGGATTAGTAAGAGGGCTTTAATGCACATTATGTTCGCCTGAGGGCTGACTTCCTTGTCAGCAATCAGGGAACATAATATTTAATTGTTATAACGCTTCAATCCGTGCTTTATGTTGTAAAAGCTTGACCTTGGCTTGTTGCGCCTGGTCGAGTTTTTCATGTTCCTTAGCGATGATATCGGCAGGTGCCTTATCTGTGAATTTTGAATTACCTAATTTTCCTTCAGCAAGGCTGATATCTTTATCAAGTTTCGCTATTTCTTTGGTTAACCGCGTAAGCTCAGCAGCTTTGTCGATTAAATCAGCCATTGGAATTAAGAGTTCAATATCACCTACAACAGCAGTTGCTGAAACGGGAATAGTGTCGCCGGGATTTAAGAAATGAATCTGACTTATCCTGCTTAACGCTTTTAATGTCTGCTCGTATTTAGCAATGCGCTCTTTTAGTTCCGGGGTGCTGTTACGAATAGATAAAGGAATCTGTTTCCCAGGAGCGATGGACATCTCACTTCGAATGGTTCTTATCGCCTGTATCACCGTTTTAAGCCAATCCAGCTCCTGCTCTATTGAATCATTAATAAATTGCTCATCAACCTGAGGGTACTCACTTAACATAATACTCACCTCATTTTCACTGGTGAATTTGTTAGTACGCTGCCATATTTCTTCAGTTATAAAAGGCATAAGGGGATGTAACAGCTTTAAAATCTGATCTAGAACGTGAAGGAGAGTTCTTCGGGTTCCACGTTTAAGCGGCGCTAAAACATCTTCATCTTGAAGAATGGGTTTGGATAACTCAAGATACCAATCACAATACTCATGCCACACAAATTCATAAATAGTATTGGCTAACAAATCAAATCGATAGGTCTCAAAATAATGATGCACTTTTTCTACAGTGCGTTGCAAGCGAGATAATATCCATTGATCTGCAGGACTGTATTGGAATGCGCCATCTTCAAAATCAACTTGCTCCTCGTCAGTATTGAGTAACACATAACGTGCTGCGTTCCATAGTTTGTTGCAGAAGTTTCGATATCCTTCAACTCGCCCCATATCAAATCGCACGTTTCTTCCTGTTGATGCGAGTGAGCAATAGGTAAAGCGCAGGGCATCAGTTCCGTACGCATTAATGCCTTCGGGAAACTCCTTTCGCGTTGCTTTTGCAATTTTATCCCGGACGGATCCCAGCATAAGGTTTGAGGTTCGCTTTTCTACCAGAGATTCAATATCAATGCCATTAATAATATCCAGAGGATCAAGAACATTTCCTTTAGATTTGGACATTTTATGACCTTCACTATCACGAATTAATCCGGTAATGAGAATGTCTTTAAAAGGAATTTTACCGGTAAATTTTAATCCCATCATAATCATACGTGCCACCCAGAAGAAAATGATGTCAAATCCAGTGACTAACACAGAGGTGGGATAAAATTGTTCAAATTCAGGAGTTCGTTCAGGCCAGCCCAGGGTTGAGAAGGGCCATAATGCGGATGAGAACCAGGTATCCAGAACGTCTTCATCTTGTTTCAAGGGGATAGAATCATCTAGGGTATATTTAAAACGAACATCATTTTCGCTGTAGCCGACATAAATATTGCCATGATTATCATA
Organism: Legionella sp.; assembly: GCA_030694525.1. Lineage (GTDB taxonomy): Bacteria > Pseudomonadota > Gammaproteobacteria > Legionellales > Legionellaceae > Legionella. The sequence goes on from JAUXYG010000038.1 coordinate 42,512, forward strand.
CCATGCAGGTATACGATGCCCCCACCATAATTGGCGACTGATACACCAGTCCTCTATATTTTCCATCCATTGGAAATAGGTTTTGTTCCAGGTGTCAGGGAAAAAGCGAATTTCGCCTTTTTGAACCGCAGCAATAGCAGGCTCTGCCAAGGGTTTTGTTTTAACATACCATTGGTCGGTTAGTAATGGCTCAATGACTACATTTGATTTTTCACCACGTGGTACTTTTAACTTATGGGGTTCCGTTTTAACGAGAAAATCTTGTTTTTCCAAGTCGGTAATGATTTGTTCACGAGCGACAAAGCGGTCCATTCCTTGATAATTTATGGGCGCATTTTTATTTATAGTCGCTTTCTTGGTTAAGATATTTATCACGGGCAAATTATGGCGCTTACCCATCTCATGATCATTAAAATCATGGGCCGGAGTTATTTTTACGCAACCGCTCCCAAATTCCTGGTCCACGTATTCGTCCGCGATAATAGGAATCGTTCGATCACAAAGGGGAAGGCTAACTTCTTTACCAATGAGATGTTTGAATCGAACATCGTCTGGATGCACAGCCACAGCTGTATCACCTAACAATGTTTCCGGGCGAGTAGTGGCTACAACCACTGATTCAGAGGAACCTACCACAGGATATCGAATATGCCAGAGATATCCGTCTTCTTCTTCGGAAAGCACTTCCAGATCGGAAACAGCAGTGCCTAATTTAGGATCCCAATTTACTAACCGTGTTCCACGATAGATTAAACCCTCATCATGCAATTGTACGAACACTTTTTGGACAGCAGCCGACAAGCCTTCATCCATTGTGAACCGTTCGCGTGACCAATCTACCGAATCACCAATCCGGCGCATTTGTTGGGTAATGGTATTTCCAGATTCATTTTTCCACTGCCAGACTCGGTCTAAAAATTCTTCCCGCGACAAATCTTTCCTGGAAATACCTTGAGCCTCTAATTGGCGCTCTACAACCAGTTGGGTTGAAATGCCCGCATGATCCGTTCCTGGTTGCCATAATGTCTTATCACCAGACATACGATGATAACGCGTTAAAGCGTCCATTATGGTATGTTGAAATCCGTGCCCCATATGGAGGCTTCCTGTTACATTTGGAGGAGGTAACATGATGCAAAACCGCTTTCCTTCACCACGCGGTTGAAAGTAATGCTGGTTCTCCCATTTTATATAGGTAGCTTCTTCTATGGCTTCGGGGGAATAGGTTTTATCCATGTTCTGGCCTGTACTGGTAAAACATCGAATGTTATCACAGACCACGGTAGTTTAGCCATTTATGAGGAGACTAAAATCATAGGTTATTCGATACCGCACCATTCCTTTTTAATGTGATAATTTGATTCGTTGAGTGAGTGAATTACAGTCCTATAAAAGGCTATTCAAAGAATCGCTTCTATAGGACTAAAAATTCAGGCAATTACAATCTAAACGATACCTGGGTGATTTTCTTCAAGTTGCTTAGGCTCATCAGTTTTTTTCCGATGGTCTTCTGCAATATAGGTATACATTGTTGGAACTACAAATAAAGTGAATCCAGTACCGATTAAAAGTCCCGTGGCAATAACCAGACCGATGTCAAATCGACTGACTGCCCCGGCACCACTGGCAATCAATAGTGGAAGAACGCCAAAAACCATGGCTGCGGTGGTCATTAAAATGGGTCTTAACCGAATTGCTGCAGCTTCTTCCACCGCTGCCCGTTTATCCAGATTTTTCTCACGTTGGAGGTGATTCGCAAAATCCACGATCAGAATGCCATGTTTACTAATGAGCCCAATCAACGTAATCAATCCGACTTGAGTATAAATATTGATACTCGCAAGTCCAAGGTTTAAAGGGATTAACGCACCACATAGTGACATCGGCACGCTGATTAATACGATTAATGGATCTCGAAAACTTTCATACTGCGCCGCCAGGACCAAGTATATGATAATGACTGCAAATATAAAGGCAAAGATCAGTGCACTTCCTTCCTGCATGAATTGTCTTGATACGCCACCAAAATCATAAGTGAAGCCTTTTGGTAAGGTTTCGTTAGCAGCTTCCTGCAGAAACTCCAAACCTTGCCCCAGCGTTTTACCTGGCATCATTACTGCCTGTATGGTTGCAGAGTTTAATTGCTGAAAATGAGTGGCTGAATTAGGCTGTGTTTTACTCACTGGAGTAACTACCGTTGAAAGTGGGACCATTACTCCGTTGATTGTTTTAACATAAATTTGTCCTAATTGTTCTGGAGTTAAACGGTATTTACGATCGAGCTGTGGGATTACCTGATAACTTCGGCCCTGCAAATTAAAATAATTAACGTAGTTTCCGGATAGAGCGCTGGTTAAACTACTTCCTATAGCCCGCATATCCAGTCCCATTTCTGCTGCTTTTGAACGGTTAATATCAAACTCAATTTGAGGTTGATTAAATTTCAAAGCATTATCAATATAAATAAATAAGCCACTTTTTTTGGCTTTTTCAGTTACTTTATTAGCAACATCAAATAAGCTCCGGAAATCACTGGTAGTTTTGATCACAAATTGAACTGGAGGACCACTTCCACCACCGGGTAGGGGAGGAGGAACAATCGCAAATGCATTAAGCCCAGCGATACTTGATAATTGATTTTGTAGCGGTTTCTTAAGTTCGAACTGACTTTTGGCTCGTTCATCCCAGGGTTTTAACACCATTCCCGATATGGGCTGACTGGAATTTACTGAAAAGTAATTTTCTGTCTCTGGAAAGCTTTGGTATATCTTGTCAAAGGGTTTGGTAAAGGCTTCTATATAATTAAGCGTGGCTGATTGTGGTGCTGTTGCCATCACGAAGAAGAAACCCTGATCTTCGTCTGGAGCAGTTTCTGCGGCAGTAGTGGTATATAAATAAGGTAACATCAAGATAACCACAACTGAGAAAACCAGCATAATACTTCGGGTATCCAACAAGCTATGCAGAACTCGTTGATATCGTCCTTTAAGGCGATTAAACAGGTTATCCAGGAAGTGCACAAATTTACCACTGCTTATTTCTTTGGATAAAACTTTAGAACACATCATAGGGGATAGTGTAAGAGCTATTACTCCTGAAATAATAACTGCGCTCGCCAAAGTAAACGCGAACTCTTTAAATAATGCGCCGGTTAATCCACCCATAAATCCTATGGGCGCATATACCGCCGCCAACGTTATAGTCATGGCAATTACGGGGGTGGCAATTTCTCTTGCCCCTATAATCGCAGCATCAAAAGGAGTATGACCCTCTTCTATATGTCGATGCACGTTTTCTACCACTACAATAGCATCGTCCACAACCAGACCAATTCCTAATACGAAAGCGAGTAGTGTTAATAAATTGATACTATAGCCTAGCATGAGCATTAAGGTGCACACCCCAACCAATGATAGGGGTATGGTTACTATGGGAATTAAAACGGAACGAAGTGATCCAAGAAAAAGATAAATTACAAGAATAACAATCACTCCAGCTTCTATCATGGTTTGCATTACTTCATTAATAGACGCTCTGATGAAAGCAGTCGCATCATATACTATGGTCCCTGTTAATGATGGAGGAAATTCTTTGATGATAGCGGGCATCAGTTTTCGAACATCAGTAATTACAGTGAGCGGATTAGCAGTGGGTGTGGGCGTGATGGAGATAAATACCGCTTTTTTGCCATTGAAGGTCACCGAGGTGTCGTAATTTTGCGAACCCAGTTTTATGGTGCCAATATCCCGTAACCGTACAATGGAGCCATTATTATTGCGTACAATAAGTTTACTGAATTCTTCAGCATCATTTAAATCAGTTTTCGCAGTCATGTTGATAGCAACATATTCGCTTTTAGTACTGCCCGCAGCAGTGAGAAAATTATTACTGGCAAGTACAGTTGATACATCTGAGGGGGAAACATTGAGCGCAGCCATTTTTATGGGATTAAGAAAAATACGCATGGAGTAGGTGGCACCACCCAGAATTTCAGCTTTAGCAACACCATCGACAGTTTGCAATTGAGGTTGTACCACTCGAGTTGCATAATCGGTTATTTGTTGGGGTGTCATTTCAGTACTATCCAGACTTATATACATGAGCGCAGTACTGGTGTCTGATGATTTTAAAATGACTGGCTGTTGCGATTCTTTAGGTAGTTGATTGATGGTTTGTTGCACTTTACTCATTACATCAGTAAAGGCCACCTGGGGATCAAAATTCAGCTTAATAGTCAGTGTTATAGTACTTAAACCCTGAACACTGGATGAAGTCATATAATCTATCCCTTCGGCACTCGCGACAGAACTTTCCAGCGGGGTGGTTATAAATCCTGCAATCAAGTCTGCATCAGCTCCAGGATAACTGGTGGTAATTGTGATTACCGTATTATCCATTCTTGGATATTGACGAATTTGCATTTTCATAATGGAATTAATTCCAAATAAAAAAATGAGCAAACTTACCACTACAGAGAGGACGGGGCGTTTTATAAATATGTCTGTAAAATTCATAAGTTATCCTGCTAAAACCATATTCAAATAGGAAACAGAGTTAAAAAATGCCTTGGTAATATAGATTTTCCAAGGCATTAGGTAATAAAAGTGAAGTCTGTAAAATATGAACTCTTATTTATTGCCCTAAACTGTCGGGATCGGCAATATCTTTAAGTTCAACGCTGTTGTTAATTACTACTGATGTTCCATTTTGTAATTTCAAATCGCCAGTACTTACTACGACCTGTCCTGGTTTAATTCCTTTTTTAATTACCGTGTAGTTACCACGTTGCTCTCCAGTAGTGACGAATACGCGATTTACAACCAGTACATCTTCCCCTTCATTGTTTTTCTTGCCTTCCTTATTTTTTTCAATAACATATATAGAATTGCCATATAAACTATAAGATACGGCAGTTGAAGGAACGATGACCGTGTTGGGTTCCGCAGGTTGGCCAATATTTATTGACGCAAACATCCCGGGAAGAAATACAAAACTTCGCACTTTATTTTTGGTATTTAAATCGCTGTTGCATGTAACTATTAGCTTACTTCCCTGAGGCTCTTTGCGAGTTTTGATTAATGGTGATTTTTCAGGGTTTTTGATTCCGTCAGCGGGGCAGTTAGGCAGAATAGCCTGGAGTAATACGTTATGGGTATTCAGATCAACTTTCGAGTTAACTGCAGAAATAGTCCCTTCAAATAACATGTCGGGGAATTCTTCCACTGAGAAAGTAATTTTCTGGTTGATATGTACTCGTTTGTATAATTGCTCAGGTACGTAAAATTCTAAATACAAGGGATCCATTGATTGCAAGGATACTATAGAGGTTTGCCCTGGACTTATGTATTGCCCCAGATTTACTTGCCGAATTCCCAAGCGGCCTGCAAAGGGCGCTCCAATATGTTTGTGATTAATCTGGGCCTGGATTTCTTCAACTTTTGCCTGAGCCTGTTGAAGCTTTGCTTTTGCTTCATCTACACTCGAGCTTGGCGTGGCCCCACGCTTGAATAAATCAGTCTGTCTTTTATAGTCCAGTTCTTTGAGCGTTAGCTCTGACTGGTTAAACTTTAACATGGCCTGATTAACACTGTCATCAATGGTAATTAGTGGTTCATCCTTAAGAACAAATTGTCCTGATTCAAAATCAATTTTAACTACATTACCTGCTATTTCGCTGTTCACTTCCACCCCATTAATGGCCACGAAATTCCCAATCGCACTAATGGTGGGTTCCCAATCGACTGCTTTTGCAACAGCGGAAGATACAGTAACAGCCGGTGGTTCGTATGTCGCAAAAAATCGCTTGATCATCACTGTTTTAAACACATTAAAGGCGATGATGCCACCGAAAACAACCAACAGGGCTATTCCCATGATCTTCATCCGCTTTGACATTTGTTTTCCTCAGCTTAAGTCTGCTTATTTGATAATTTTGTAAATATATCATAAAGAGTTATTTTATCCTCATAAATGTTTGATTCTGATTCGAGATATATTTCTTTTCATGATCAGAAAAAAAACCTATTGACTAAATACAACACTTTGTTACTATGCTTTTGCATCTTAACTAAGGGGAAAACCATGAAGTTTAAGTCTTTGTTACTGGTATTATGTTTCAGTGTGTTTGGTTCTGCTTTCGCAGACAATGTCCATTTACATCCCAAAGCAGCAGTTTCCGATAATAAATCCGCGCAAAAAAGTATGAATTACCCCGGGTATTGTGAAATTGAAATTATCAATAACAGCTTTACTGATGTAAGAGTTTTTGGTACATATGATGACCTTACACCTCTGGAAGAATTTATAGTATATCGTTACGAAGCCCCACATTACATAAGCTTGTTTTATTATAATACCTGTCATCCTGAAATGTATTTGACAATTGTTCCGACTTATTCTTCTATGCCTATATATTCAGGTTGGGCAAGAGCTAATTCTACAATTCGCATTCAACCTTATTTGAATAAGCAGGTTAAAGCGGAAATTTCTACTCGATAAGTAGTAGTTTTAAAACGTTAAAAGAATGATTCTAAAGCTCTGGTTGTCAGTCATGAAGCTTCTCAAATGTCCCGCGACTGGTTCGCGGGATTCCAGATGGACCTACAAATTTCAGTGGTGACTTGTTGCATCATTTGCTAATGCAACTTAAAAGTAGCGTTATTTATGTGTTTAACAGCTTATACAAGCAAATTCATAAACTAAAAGAAATCGATTAATGTCAACGTTATTAGGTTTTTCGAATTTTTGGTGAATTAATTTACACATTGACGTTGAGTTAATTTTATTTTTTATTTGTCGTGAGGAGTTATTATGAAATACCTCGTTACCTGTCTTATGGCGTTACCCGTTATGACAGCATGCACCGTAATTCAGGAAGATTATTACCAGCCTGATTATTACCGACCCGCGCCCCAGGTCGAAGTTCGGCGTTATCAACCTCCGGTTCACTATCATAATGAAAATAGACGTTATCATGGACATAGTGGATATCGGGCAGCCCCACAAGGAGGTTCTTACCATGGACATAGTAGTGTAAGATCTGCTCCGCAGGTTCAAGTTCCCGGCAATTTGCATGGCCATGATGAAGGCAATCAGGAAATCAAGCCCGTAGCTCGCATTCAGTCATCATCCACAGAGAGCGCTGTCAAAATAGAAAATCATTCACAAGTTCATACTCAAACGAATACTCATGGCCATAGCTGAGCAATAACGTCAATTCACTTTAAATGAATAGACATTGATAAGTGAATAGATAGTATCTTCCTCGCGCAGTGAGGTATCTCCTCATAATTTTTAATGCATAATAATGTTGTGAATTAATGAGTTGTCTTCCCCAGGCAGGTGGGGATCTATCCAATAAAGTGGCATTTTGCTAAATATTTGGATGGTTCTCCACCTGCCTGGGGATGACAAAATAAACATTAAGTACGATTAAAGAACATAAAATTTTGAGGGGATAACCAAGATCGCGCAGATGAGGAACCATCCTAAAAGACGCACAAGGCCATGAACAATGATCCTCCGCAATTAATTGAGACGCTCTGAATATAGTTCTTTGATAAACAGCACAGGTTTCTTTGCGGAGTGATACATTCCAGTGAACAGGATTTTTCGTATCTTTTAATATTTTATGGTACTCTAATATAGTTTTTTTTCTTTAAGGAGTCTTTATGCATAACTCACTTAAAATGTTATTAGTGGGATTCATTTCCCTTATTATATTTGCTTGCGCGGCCTCACCGAATGCCGAAAGTACTGGAGAGTATCTCGACAGTTCTACAACTACTACTAAAGTTAAAGCAAGCCTTGTGGATCAGTTAGGAACACGAGGATTCGCAGTTAAAGTCAAAACCTATAAAGATCAAGTGCAGTTGAGTGGCTTTGTTGACAACAGTCGAGTAAAACAGCGAGCAGGAATAATTGCTGCTGGAGTTGATGGCGTTAAAAGCGTACGTAACGATATAATAGTGAAATCAAGATAAGCTAACCTATGTTTAAGGATTACCATGTTTGACGCAAGTTATACTATTGAACATTTTGATGACCAATTGTTTGCGGCAATTTCTGCGGAAAAACGACGTCAGGAAGAGCATATTGAGCTTATAGCTTCGGAAAATTACGTAAGTCCAAGGGTTTTACAAGCTCAAGGCTCGGTGCTTACTAATAAATATGCGGAAGGGTATCCTGGAAAGCGTTACTATGGTGGCTGTGAGTACGTAGACATTGCTGAGGATTTGGCAATTACAAGAGCAAAAAAACTTTTTGGGGCCCATTACGTTAACGTGCAACCGCATTCCGGCTCTCAAGCCAATGCTGCTGTAATGATGGCATTATTAGCCCCGGGAGACACCATTCTTGGTATGTCTCTATCTCATGGAGGCCATTTAACGCACGGCTCTAAGGTCAATTTTTCCGGTAAGTTATACAACTCAATTGAATATGGAATTGACGTAGATACAGGCTTAATCGATTATGAAGCTTTAGAAGCACTTGCAATCAATCACAAACCGAAAATGATTATTGCTGGTTTTTCCGCTTACTCAAGAATTCTTGATTGGGCACGATTCAGAGAGATAGCAGATAAGGTTGGGGCCTATCTTTTAGCAGATATGGCTCATGTTGCGGGTTTAGTTGCGGCCGGACTGTATCCTTCCCCAATTCCTTATGCTGATGTGGTGACCACAACTACTCATAAAACTTTAAGAGGGCCACGAGGTGGACTGATTTTATGTAAGGAAAATGAAGAGATTGAGAAGAGATTTAATTCTGCAGTATTTCCAGGGATGCAGGGCGGTCCATTGATGCATGTGATTGCTGCAAAAGCAGTAGCTTTTGCGGAGGCATTATTACCTGATTTTAAATCGTATCAGCAACAAATATTAACTAATGCCAGAATTATGTGCGATGTTTTAAAAAGCAGGGGCTATCAAATTGTGTCTGATGGAACGGATAATCATTTGATTCTTGTGAATTTGATTGATAAAAATATCACCGGGAAAGAGGCTGATGCGGCTTTATCCAAGGCTAATATTACGGTAAATAAAAATTCAGTACCTAATGATCCGCGATCACCTTTTGTGACCAGCGGTCTACGCCTTGGGACACCTGCAGTGACCACCAGAGGATTTAAAGAAAAAGAAATTACCATGCTCTCGAATTGGGTTGCAGATGTGCTGGATAACGTGAACGATGAAACAAATATTGCGAGAGTAAAAACGCAAGTGTTGTTATTATGTCGTGAATTTCCGGTCTATTGTTAATCATGTATTGTCCATTTTGTCACGCTGAAGAAACAAAAGTTGTAGATTCTCGTCTGGTTGCAGAGGGAGCTCAGGTACGCAGAAGGCGTCAGTGCCTGGAATGTCATGAGCGATTTACTACGTTTGAAACGGCTGAATTGATTATGCCAGTCATTATAAAACGCGACGGACGACGTGAGCCTTTCAGTATGGATAATTTACGTTCGGGCATGCTACGAGCTCTGGAGAAAAGACCAGTGAGCATCGACAGTCTTGAAGAAGCAACTATCTCAATAACTCAGGAGATACGACGTCGAGGTGAGCGGGAAATTGACTCTCAACTTATTGGCGAGTTAGTGATGAAAGAATTGTTTAGGCTCGACCACGTAGCTTATGTTCGTTTTGCCTCAGTGTATAAGCGTTTTAAAGACGTGAGTGATTTTCGTCAAACTATTGATCAAATGAAAGAAGATAAAGAAATTTAGGATGCTTGGTTCATTTAGGCTATATGCATTAAGTCCCAGATTCACCTCGACGTGCCGCGACTCGTTCGTGACATCCAGGGTTTGTTGCACAGAATTTAATAATGGATTCTGAGTAGATCACTGGACCCCGCGAACAAGTCGCGGGGCGTGGTAGGAGTGGTTACGCTGGGGCGTAGGAGGATGGGTGTTGTAGCACGCTCTGACTATGAATGCTGCTGAGATGGTGAAGGGGTGTCCCTTTACTCCGACGTGCCGCGACTTGTTCGCGGCATCCAGGGTTTGTGCACAGAATTAGGTAATGCATTCTGAGTGATTACTGGACCCCGCGAACAAGTCGCGGGGCGTGGTAGGAGTGGTTACGCTGGGGCGTAGGAGGATGGGTGTTGTAGCACGCT
>JAUXYG010000039.1 GCA_030694525.1 Legionella sp.
AGAATCAACAGCACATACAGCAAATCAAGGATTTATTAGCCAATAATCCGCATGCTGCCGTAATTACCTGGCCAGAACTCGTCGATGCATTACGACAACAGCTCAGTCACCCACTCATATTTACTGGCGAGCAGGTTTTAGGGCTCGAATATCAGGACATCATTTGGTGGCAACCTCTGGAACCAGCATCATTTGCCCAGCTTAATGTGGAACACATGAACACCACTGCCACCGAACTCAAAGCGCATAAACCCAAAAAAGCAACACACAATACCCCTTGTGAGAGGTTATTTAATACCTTGTATGTCGGTGCAAGCAGGACAACCAATAATCTGATTATCGTGCAACAGCCCACCCACAAGCTAAAACCCGTGCTCACCATTTTAGAAAATAATTCAAATACCAATAATACCAATCAGCAATCTGAGCCTCTCAATGCACCACAGAACGCCTCCGTCGATAATACCCAAATCTGGGAAAGTGAACTGTTTCGCCAGATAGAGGCGGGCAATCAAAACACAGCACTGGAGATATTTTCTTCCTATCTTAAAAACGGTGAGCGTACTTTGTTACAGTTCCTGGAAGACAAATACACCCACTATCGACCTAACTCAACCCTGTCCTTAAATGAATATCTCAATAAATATGCCCTGAACGTGCTTCCAAGCCCTTCAATAAATAAAGAATCCGTAGCGCCTAAAGAAGTGAAAAAAGAAGTGGTGGCCGATAAAAAAGATTCCTTGTCAGCGGAACGCCCAAAAAAAAGAAATCGTAAGACTAAGCAGGCGTACAAAGTACCCAGATTAATTCCTAATACGAAAAATGAGAATAATTTTACGTTTATACCAATAGGACTAAATAAAGCTACAGCCACAGCAAAGGAACACCACGTATCCTCAACTATTGCAAAAATTAAAACCTTAAGTAAAGATAGGCTGGAAGAGTTTTTCAAGGATCTAAGTGTCGAAAAATTTATAGCATTTTGCAAAGATGCAGCACCCCGTCTCAACACCCTTTCTAATTATAATCAATGCGTTGAAGCTTTCTGTATTGCATGCGCAGATGGTAGGTTAAATCAACGAGTTGAATCTAATCCTCCTCCCGTACATTACCTCTTGCAAGACGAAGTATCACTTACTTTTTTATTAAAGTTATGGGCTAAAGACCCAAATTTGCTTAAAGACCTTAACCTATTAGATCTCACTCAAGGTCTCGGACCAGATTGCATGAATGCTTTCGACTCTATCTGTTTACGAATTTACGTAAAGAATAGAGACAATACCCAAGGAAAAGACGCTATATACATAAATTTCCTGGACACACTTATAGCGAACCACCCAAAAATTACTGATGAATTTCTTGCCAAGGTACTTTTAAAAGCACCCAATAATAAATTTCTACCTCCTTTATTTCACTTGTTAAGTGGACAGAGGGGCAAAAAAATATTCGTACATTGGCTTGAAAAAAGACCAAATTTAATTAAAGAATTGGATATGGATGTTTTGCTGGACGATCAAATGAGCGTCTCCGAATTAAAGCGAAATTTAATATCCACGTTAATTATTAGCGATGATATCCACTCTAAATCTATATTGAACAGTTTATCAAAGCACCAACCGATAGTAAAAGCATATGGTAGGTTTCTGCAAGCAGGTCAAATAAATTACAAAGGAGCATTATTTAGCTCCTTAACAAAAGAACATTTAAACTATGACTTTCTTATTAGTTTAATCAGTGTGAATAGAGAAAATGCTTGTTTGATCGAACCAAAAACTCTAAAGGAATATGTAGTATTGAATGGTGATAATTGCATCCTTCTTTTTGATTTTCTAATCAGAAATAAAAATGCCTCAAATGGTTTAGAACTTCTAGATCTATTATTTACTCACAACCCGAATTTTGTACTTGAAGTAGACAAGCAGATGTTATTTGATGAGAGCAAATATGGGGTGAGCAATTTCTCAAAGCTGTTAACAACTGAACTCGGCAGAAATGTTTTAAAAAATTGCTTAAAGGATAAACCAGAGCTGTTTGAAGATCGTCATATAAATGAATATAACAATATGATTATTAAGCATAATGAATTAATCTTTTTAAGCAAAGAGAAATTAACCAAGCGTCATAACGGAGTAAACAGGATAAATCAGGAATGTCGTGAGAATTTCCCCCGATTGATTGCAGCACTTACACATCATAAAGATTGGGTTGCTGAATTGGTCATTGAGGATTTTTTTGATGAGTCCATTGCTGTCGATACCACGCGCGATATGAAGCAGCAGCGTAAAGATCAGATAACATCATTACTGAAAAGTCAGCCCGACTACACTGAATTTCTCAATCTGATATATAAATACAACCCTTCACTGTTCCAGGAGTTTACTACCAGAAAATTATCAATTGAGAATCACAGTTTCTTTTCTCCAATGAAACCAAATGATACAACACAGAATAGTTCAACAACCTTAAAAAACCAATGATTTAAAGGGCTATAGCCCTTTAAATCATCCTGCATGCATCCAAATATTTTTAGCGGTAAAACAGAGCAGCCTTACGTTACCCGTTGTTTCTGAATAATCTGATACTTAAGAATTAACTTTTTGCTGCTGCAACATATATTCTTGCCATACAGGATCATTAGTAAAAATAAACTTTGCGGCTTCCTCAAAAAAATAACCAAAATCGGTTATACCCGCCCAGTCACAATATGCGACAATTTGTTCGTGAACAGTCGCAAGTATCTCTTCATTTATCGCTACTCTCTTTCTTTTTTTACGATCGGCAATTAATGGCATATCGGGTCTCATATAGGGTATTTATGATATTATATTAGTTTATCAGCGCAGCATAAAGGCATTTACACATTTTTTATAGTATATTTTAAACACCTCGCCTCGTTTCTTTCTTCCATATAAAGTTCGGCCGGGATTCTGCCTAAAGGACCGTCTAATGTTTACTTTTAATTGAATTTAAATTTCACCCTTAATTTCAGTTGTATCAGCAGTAAACATTATGATTTGGCGAGATTCAAGTTCCTCTTCTTTACCTTATTTTGCCTTAAGAATAACAATTACACTAAGGTTTAGGCATAATTCTCCATTTATATCAAATTACTTTCCGTTCCAATTTTTTGCTCTAGATTGTCACTCAATCCGGGTATTGTTTCTAGCTTTAACAATTGTACCGTATTAATCTCGTCGATTAGGATAACCGGGACCCCTGTGTCCTTTCTTAATTTATAAGTGACTTTGAATGCATCTACTGATTTCAATGAATCAGTAAGTTGCTTTGCTTTTTCCTTATCAGTGAGCTCTAATAGAAGGCTAAGACCATTCGTATTATAAGATTTCCAATTCATAAATCCTGTCAAATCTTTAATTTTATCTAAACAAGATTGCTTTTCAACTGCTGAGTATTGCCGTTTTATTAATGACGAATGAACCGGTTTTGCTTTCAAGTCTTCAAGCTCTTTAAGTTTATTAGAAAATTTTAATTTAATAAAATTAAGCGCCAATAACGTTATTTTTTCATCAGATAAGTCTTCAATCTGATTTTGTAGCAAGAATCGTTCGATTTCCTCAGAAGCTTTTTCACCTGTCTCATTCCAAAACGCCAACAGATTAAATTTGGGAAATGCTCTGTTAAAACCCGCACAAATTTGTGTCATATCAAGACGTAATTGAACGATGGTCTTAAGCGTATCATTTTTATAAGTTATATTATTGTCAGCCTCATTAATACGTGAAATGAAATGAGCCCGTAAAAGCTCCGGCTTAGAGTCTATGTGTTCTATTGCTAATGAATAGGAGGATGTCTCATCACTTTTATCGCCTGGATTTCTCATAAGAATACTTTCATGACCGAGTGAGCGCAATATAATGTTTACTAAGCAGGTCGCTGTTCGACCATTGGCATTAAAGAAAGGATGGATTTCTGTAAATTCAAAAAAGGCCATTCTGCATAATTCAGCAACCTGTGTCACGTCATGTTTGTCACATAGCTTCCATGCAGTCTCTAAATTGATCGCAAAAACATTCATTTTCTCAGCTATTTGAGGAGGAGCGCAACAAATTTTCACAACTTTATCAACAATTGCTTTCTCACCATCGGATAGCATCTTTTCCTTATAAGCATTACATAATTTCGCAGCAGCAACAAATGCCGGATATATAGTTGAATTAATATAGGGGGCAATATAGGGTTTTTCATAATCTGGGATAGCAATGTCTTCCCGCTTATAAATACTTTCTAAAATTTTGAGAAAATTTTCTGCAACATTAATATCCAAACCACATTCGTCTGCGGTGGTTATCAGTTGCTCTTTAGAGCTCATACCTACAAAATACAATTGGATTCCAAATCCCATAGTTGTGCTGTGATGCCATCGCATAATTTGCTGCGCGGTATAATTACCGGATAAATTCGTATTATCATTATCCTCTGAGAGCGCTAATGATATCTTTGCGTGAATTTCTTTGAGCCAATTGAGGATATTGGGCGCGGTAATACTCTCAACTCCGTATTCCCGAATACTTTTTAAAATAGTTTCTTGAGCATAATAATATGCGTTAAACATATCTTCATGTTGATTGGTGCCATGGGTTAAATGCTCCACAGGATGTTGGTTCACATCATAATCAGGATTATTTACTTTTATAGAGGCTTCTGGTTCAAAACCATAAATTAATGCTGAATTGAAATCAATTATTTTAGATAAATTGTAATTATATTGGGTACGAAATTTAGTCATTAACGATGCCTCTATTTAAACTTAATGGATTCATGGATATCTTTTTGAGCAAATTTATTTCAATTGAAACCAAAAGTCAACCATTAAGCAATTATTGCTATCATAATAAATAAAGTTTTTACAAAAGGTATTATTCGGGGTTTGAAGTCTAATGGTATCAAAACGTACGCTAAGAGAAATGGATATTATCAGCAAGATGAGTTCACATCTATTTCTCCTATGCCCATGAAAAGGATAAGCATTTATTATGCAATTGATTATCATTAAAACAAGCGATGTATATTAAAAATAATCGCTCCTTATCATTGACAAATTTTTAAACTAATTTTAAAATGCTCATTATTTAGCCAATTTTTTAGCGTGAGTAAGAATTATGTTTGGTATTTCCGTTCTGGATAATAATGGTCAAGAAATAAAACCTTCTTTAAAAATAAGTTCTTCTCCAGCCGAGTATTACGCTGGCTGCCTAGCATTCTTAATTGAATTATTAAACGGTGGTAGCAATTTAAATTTAATGTTTAAGCAATTGGATAAAGGAGCGGAATTTGGCACAAGCTTCATGAAGCAAACAGCACAAGTCATGTTTATTAGTCAATTACATCAACATCCTAGCTTTAGTGCTGAAGTATGTTTTGATAAAAAGAATCCAAATTATTTAATTTTTCACGGCATTGCCTCGTTGCTCAACGTGCCAGTGAATGACACTTCCAATCACATTCCCTTTCTTGAATTAGTGACTCAGATGAAAGTAGAAGGTATTTCATCAATTAGTTATACAACACAGTTTACTAAGAATCATGAGACCCTATATCAGTGTAATTTTCCGGATGATTTTATTCCAGATGAATACCTCTGCGTTTTGAGCAGTCAAATTATGGACACCCCAGTCTATGATACGCGCACTACAAATACATTTTTTGATAAAAATAAGTTTAATGAATCGGTAAAAGAAAAAGGCGTGAATCCATACACCCAAGTAGCGGTGACTGCTCAAAATATTGTTGTTGATGAGTCGTTGAAAAATAAAATTGAAAATTTTATGGCTAAAGTAATCTCTATTCCAAAGAATTTTCCTACAGACTATAATGAAATATATGTCAAATTTAAAGCGGACATTCAAAGCGAGCTCTCATTAGAAGATTTCAAAGTAAAGCTCTTAAGCGAAAAAATTAAGCTTCAAAACATGGCACAGGATAAAATTTCTACAAAAGCTTTAATTCAAAAATTGTCTAAGAATCCTTTTCAATTATATCAGTCAGCTATTCAAGCTTATAAAGAAAAGAACTACAATGCTAGCGTGCAAATGCTAACTCAAGCCTTATCCTTATTTGAAATGAATAAAGGAATGAGCATTGAGCCACAATTTAAATGTCATTCAACATTAATCTCCAACTATCGTGATTTGAAAAACTACGATCAAGCTATTCAATGTTCTGAAATGGTGATCACTCAATTTTCTAGTCAATTTGATATATCTTCTGTGATAAAGAAATATCATGAATGCCTGGAGTTGCGCGGCGATAAAATGGAAACTGTCTATGATAGAGCAGTAATGCATTACAAGGATAAGCAATATAATATAGCGCTACAAGAATTATTATTTATCAAAGATAAATATGACCTAAACAAACAACAACCTGAACTTGCCACCTGCTATTCCACTTTAGCCTCATGTTATCGTGAGCTGGGACAATTCGAGTTGGCAATAGAAAGTTGCGAACAAGCAGTTAAGCTTCGCAAGCAATGTTTAAAGCCTGATGATAAAAAAATCCAAGAAGCTGAATTAAAATTGGAGTCCATCAACAAACTGGCTTCTGAAAGCATTAAGCAAGGCAAAAGTTTTATGTAATAATTAATAACGATTTCGATTAATGATTTTTATAAATCGGACATTAGTTAACATTGAATGGTTCATAAACTACACTACATTTAATTCCATGCCACTACATCTAATCGTGGCATGAAATTTAGTCGAGTAAAAAAACGCCTTCCTTTTTGAAAAATATGGTTATTTATTCAAAATAATAATTCTATGAAGTTCAAGACCTCTCTGACTTAATCATTAAATAATTTTAAACTCATTAACTTCAATTCAATTCAGCTTGAAAAAGAGTGAAATCAATTAACCGTCAATATCTATGACCTTAGATTCACTTAAAGCTAATTTAACTATATGGCGTACTGGATTAGCACTTTAACCCGAATAATTTTAATAACGTCGCATAGTTTAGGATAAATGTGTAAAGCCCAAGGACATGGATATGTTGATAGGAATTTACCATTTTTCACTAACTTCAATTTTATTTAAATACTCTTGAATTCTGCGCTGTGTAGCTGGGGACATATCTTTTGGTAAATCATTTATAGGGAACCACTGTTTTTAAGCAATTTCAGGTGATGTAATTATTTCTTGGGTGCCGGCACCATGCCCAATGTAAAAAATAATGTAGTCATCACGCTTTTCATGTCTACTATAGTAGACTGAAAATAATTCTAATGGAGATGTCAATGTTATTCCAACTTCCTCTTTAAGTTCTCTCTCCATAGCTTGACGTGGTGTCTCTCCTGATTCAACACCACCGCCAATGGTGTACCAATCCGGTTGATAAGTATGTTTCACCAATAAAATTTTTTCATCGTGGATAAGTAACATCCTTACTCCGACAGTTTTTTTGGCCAAAAGAGAAAAAATGGCATTTTGAAGTAGATGATAAAATCGCACTGTAAACCCCTTAAATTAAAGTACAATAACACAAAATATTTTAAAGAATTAATTGCAATCGTGATCACCACTTTAACCAAAGTGAGCTTCATTTTTTATCTGCTTCACGAATGTATTCTTATATTTTTTTTTTGAATTACCTATCATCTGACAAATCTCTTGTAGAGTATGACTCCGGTCTTTGTAGCGCTTAACAACTAATGCCGCTTATTACTATTCGGTTGCTTCGGTCGCCCACCTAATCGACCACGCGATCTGACAGAAGCTAATCGACACCGGGGTGAGTAGACCGGTTGAATCACTCCAACCAGCCCCCTCTTCAGAACCGGACATGCGGAGCTACCGCATCCGGCTCCCGATAGATCAGTGCCCCTAAGATATTCAGTGTTTCTGAAACATCGATACAGTTTTCCCCATTTTGGGAAACCCCTGCCCTTGCATCATTCGATTAAATTTATCCCACCTCATTGGCCGACGTCTGCCTCTGCGATTGAACCATCTGTAGATTGTTCGCATGCACTCCGCCCTGAACGCATCAACCATATGTCCATTATCCGATATGTGGTGATAGTTAATCCAACTTCGAATAACAGCTATCGCAGTTTGTATTACGCTGCGTGGGTCTCGTGCGTTTAGGTTATCCCATAGGAAGCTACGTAGTCCTTTGAGTTTTGACGCAAAGCGATCTCTGCGGCTCTTGAATTTCAAGCGCCAGAAATCGGTTCTCACCTTTCCCCAGTAACAAGTAAATCCTAGGAAGCGGAATATTGGTATGCGTTTTCCCATTCGGTCTGCTCGTTGAGCTGCATAGTTACCTGCAGGGATAAGCTGTGACTTATCCTCATGCAACGTTAGCCCATACTTAGCAATTCGCTATGGCAGTACCCGGTAGAAGCGCTGGGCTTCTAATGAGGTTTCAAATGTGAACACCGATGTCATCGGCATATCTGATGACTTGTGCTCTACCACGTATGTGGGTTTTATTGATTTCGGCAAACCATTCATCAATAACGTGGTGCAAGTAGATATTCGCCAATATTGGGGAAATGATCGAGCCTTGGAGGCAGCCTTGGACGTTTGTAACACTCCAGTATTGATGCACTGATTAGGATTTCAATCAGCCTTAGAAAGCGGCCATCTGAAATTTTATTACGCAGCATCCGCATCAATGCCTCATGGGGTACTGTGTTGAAATATTTGCGTATATGATTTCCACTATTGCTCCATTTACATTTGGGAATACAGCAGTTGTTAAAGCCCTTAATGCATCGTGACAGCTTTTTCCAGGCCGGAATCCAAACGAGCAAGGCAAGAACAGGGGCTCATATATTTCACTGAGGATGCTGCTAACAGCAAGTTTATCCTCCGCACTTGAATCAGCAGTACTTCGTCCATGAAGAGTATTTCGGATCCCACAAGTTCCACATCCATCTCTACAGACTCGCTGACGCTTTCAACCCAGGTATTTGATAATGGATCGTTGCCAGTTTAACCTTTCCATCACCTATTGCCTGCCACGTCTCGGAACGTGTCGGCTTATACGACTACCCGATTTCGGGGCTACAGCGTTCACTATATAGTTTCGGCTCGAATGTTTCGCTGTCTACGCTTCGCAATCATCGTTACCTTTGACCACGCAAGACTCGCTATGTGGTAGTGGTGACTACACCTTCCACAGCAGGACTTTCACCTGCAAGATGGATGCGACTTCTTGTCGCACCCGGGATCCTGGTAAAAAAGGGTCATGTTCAAATTTCAACCTTTAATACCAATCATAATTATTTTTAGATAATCTGGATATCATCCATCAAGCAAATGAATCGCATCTGGCAAACTGAACTTTGCTTTTCTAATATCATTTTGAGTTGGATCAAGGGGTTAATTCCATTTGGTGCTGGTTTATCAGCATGGCCTGCTACAACTCTTATGCAGTAAGGCTTATAGAGCTTGCAATGATAATTCCATCCTTTAAAATCAATTTCGCAACCTCATGAATATTAATAAATTTTTATGATTTGAAAAATGTAAATGTTCCAATCAAAAATGATTGACTCAATTGGATTAGGGTTCCTAAAAATACACCTGTAAAGATAGACTAATTTTGGGAGGTCAAAAATCTCTGTGTGGCTTGTTGGACCAGCGTTTTAATAATTTCCGTGGAACTTTGATGGCGTCTGTTGATTAACACCCCAAAGTGTCAGTTTGAAAAAAAATACCTTCTGTTGTGCATTTTTGGACGGCTATATTTTATTTTACACCCGGGTAGATCTGGAATTGATTTTCCCGACGCTCTCTTTTAATTTATGGTGTGCTGTTTTTATTGCATCTGCAACATAAATGCGATCTTCCGACTCCATAAGTTTCGCCAAGTCAGTTAAAGACTGATCCAGCCTATGGGTAAGGGCATGCTCTCCCAAAACAGAAAGCAATGTAAGGATAACGCTTTCAATCCTTTGCTTTTCTTGCGCACCCTGCCTGTGATAAGCCAATCCTAAACTATTTAATATGCGGTAAAAACTCTGGTGTTGCATAGACTCGGAAGATACCACTCCCAAATTCTCGAAAGCATCCAGCACCTTTTCTTTCACGTTATCTTGATACACGATAGGGAAAGGTTTTACCTCTTCGCTTTCCTTTTCTTTACCCCAATAAAGCAGTACATTACCTAAAGCTCTAATGATGTATGAACCAGTATGCGGTTTAGATTTTGCAGTAGAAATGGAAGTCCAGCCAATGTTTTCCAGTTGACTGATGCCGTACAAAGGATCACGGGAAATATCCCTTCTCCTTTCTATTTGTACCGATGAGCAAAGCACATTAGCCACCATTTGGGCATCTTCTAATTTAGAAGCTTTAACCAAGGCTACCTTACACTCATAAGGCACATAGCTTCCTATAGAAACCAGCATTTCTACCTCAACCATTTCATTGGCTTTTTTTATGGCATCGCCTATTTTTTCTAAATTTAATGCTACTAAATACCCATGTCGCCTTACGCTCACAGCAACTACAGTTTTTCCGCTATAGCGAGGAGTCCTCAAAGTGCTTTCCAATATTTTTAAATGACTTTTTTCAGTTTTGATGATGTGTTCATAAATTGAATCGATAATTACACCAGACCGCATTTGGTTAATGGTGGTATAAACCAATACAATTAATAAAAAAAAGGCAACTAAAGTTAAAATAAACACCAGCGTAGCACCAATAACAGGATTAAAGGAGTTATTTACCGTAGCCAGTTGTATCAGCGCAAAAAATGACAGACCTAAGAAAAACCCAAAATAAGTTTGGTTGCTTTTGCTCCTTAAAAAGCGGTCAAATACTTGGCTGGATAAAGAGGACGCCGATTGCTGAACCACAATTAAAAGCATAGTAATGGTAAAGGTCGCAATCGTCATTACCCCTGCGACAATTGCCCCCAACAGGCTATTGGTACCCTTGTTATTTACAAACATGATATCTTCCATCAGTTTTACAAAGCCCTTTAAAAACCCAAAATTTGCCGCGTCTATTGCATGACTAATAAAAGAAAGTATCAGGAAAAATAGGATAATTATTGAAGGCCATAGTAAAAATTCTTTGAAAGAAGTTTTGATGCTTTCCCATAGTAATACATATTTGTTTTCTTTCCTTTCACAAAAAAATTCGTGTTCATATACCGGGTGTGGTTTGTTCATCATGTATTTAGCTCATTAAATATTTGATTGGAAAATGTAGATTGGGTGCGCATTCCACTCGATGACGATCGAACCGGAGCGAAGCGACGTCTGTTTTAAGTATAGACTCACTTTGGCGATTACAAAAAATAAAACTAACATATAGAAAAAAGACCGAGAAGGCACTTGTCAAAGAAAAAAAGTAGCGGAATGCAAAAGCGCGTGGGGCGAGAAATTTTATAATGCCCTCAAAACAAATACCTTTGGTCATTGCATTGGTATGCATGATTTCATTAGTTTTTCAGAAGTACGCTACTTGGTTTTTTCATAAAAGCTTATATAATTTCTTTTTTTTGAGGTGATTTAGGATAAACGGTTATCTTTAGGATTCTTGTTCCCTGAACTTTTTCAACCTTCACGTCAAATGCGTCAAAATGAAGGTGTTCACCTTCCTTAGGCAATCTTCCCAGATGGTGCAAAATTAATCCGGCCAGTGTTTCAATGGTTTCATCCACCTTAATATCTACATCCAATGCCTGTTCTAATGAGTATATAGAGCAAAAACCAGTTGCTGAAATTGTACCATTTCCATTTAAGATCCAGTCTACATGGGTACGATGAAACTCATCTTTCATGATACCAAGCAGAACATGCAGTACATTATCAAGCGTGATAAAACCAACTAAATCATTATTGACATCGAACACCAATGCAAAATGCGGCATGCCCTCACGAAAACGGCTTAATAAATTATTAACTGGTAGATGATAAGGAACTTTCAATACCGGACGCATCAACTCTTTGACAGATTGATCCTTCGCTTTATTTGTTGTAAAGACATCTTTAACATGCATGATACCAATGATTTCTTTTTTTTCGCTGTCATAAACCGGATATCGGCTATATCGATATTTTCTAACAAGCTCAATCAACGCAGCCAATGATTCATCTTTATTAATCATAATCATATCACTAACAGGACGCATAACTTCTGTTACATGAAGCTCATATAAGTCGAGTGTATTTTCAATGATATCCGATTCTTCCACATGAAGAATCCCTTGTTCTCCTCCAATTTCAGCTAATGCGATAAAATCCGTTCGAGAAAAAATACTTTTTTTCGTGTCTGAACGAAACATTTTGGTAGTTAGCTGACAGAGCCATACCAGAGGATATAGTACCTTAATTAAAACACTCAATGAGTAAACCGTAAACGCTGCCAGTTTTTCCCAATAGGTTGCGCCAATTGTTTTGGGAATAATTTCAGAAAAAATCAATATCGCTAGCGTCACCACCAAAGGAACAATAATGCCTGTTATCATGGGATTACTGTCATGCCAGATTAACGTCGCTTGCTCTCCAACTCCAATGGCACCTACTGTATGAGCAAATGTGTTCAGCGTTAGGATCGCTGCGAGAGGTTTATCAATGTTTTCTTTGAAATATTGTAACTGTTTGCCTACAAAAGTGCCTTCACGCATCTTTATTTGTGCATAAATAGGGGAGATGCTTAATAAAACCGCTTCCCATAAGGAGCAAAAAAAGATAATAGTATTGCGAACAGAAAGAAAGCGATTAGTAAACTGTACATTTTAATCCCATTTTAA
>JAUXYG010000144.1 GCA_030694525.1 Legionella sp.
TTTTTAACCACGGTTCCATAATCATTTTTGGTTTCATTGACTGTAAAATTGAACCCATTTGGTAGGTCGTTAAAATTCACTCCAAAGCTGAATTGTTCTTCATGATCCAGGATAAGCCGCATAGTGGCTTCTGGGACATGAGTAATCCTCGCCTTTGGATCAACTACCTTATCATGATGAACTCCCACTAAATTTTCCCATACCTGCTTTACTTTTTCCAAAGGTATTTTATCTGTAACCAAAAAACGCAGATTATCTTTATCAATTAGGTATCCCAGTGCTTTTATATCTACAATATTGGCTTGTTGTTCCTGGCGTTGTTCGAGACGCTGTTGCTGTTGATTAATTTGCGCTTGTCGTTGCTGGAAAATATCCTGATTCAATTGTTGCTGATTTTGTTGTTGATGCTCTTGTTGGTGAGCCTGTTGATGTTGATGATGATATTGTCGTTGCGTTTGGGCTTGCATTTTTTTACCCTGAAGCAACATCTGTTTTGCCCGTCTTATCTTTTTATCTACAGCTACAGGCATATTGTCATTATTTAATGCGACTTCATGGATACCCTTTTTACGACGGGTGGAAAGATACAAATTCTCTAATTGCAGGTTAATATTTTTACTTTCTTTAGTGGCTTCGGGAAATTGGAAAGAGACCCAATAGGCTTTTTTCATTTCTAAAATGGAGTTGATCAGGTGAATACCTGATTGCAAGTTGACTGCAGGCTGGACTGCGGAAATATTAATTTTTTGCCCTTCACCCAAGTTGCCAATAGTCTTTTTTAATTCAATATAAGCAGGGTTATCTGGACTAAAGTCCAACAATTTATCAGGAAGCAATTCTAATGTTAATTCTTGAGACTGTTGATTATACTGAGGTTTAAAGTAATTTAATTCATTCGCAGCAAGTTTGCGTTTAACTTCATACTCTCCTTCCAACTCTTTTTGCTCTGGATTATCTCCCATATATTTGAGCTCGAGGTTAATTCCTTTTTCTTTAGCATACTGGATTACCTCGGGTACATTGAAAGCCAAACTCTTGTCCGACCAGACTATATGAATATTTTTTTCTTGCTGATACTGCTCTATTTGTTCTTTGAGTTCTGTAAAAAAATTTTGAGGATTATCTCCTTTCCAATTGAGCTCAATAAAATCGGAATTTTCAGGTAAAGCGACAATCTCAAATGACATAAATACCTCTTTGTGCGTTCTTTTAATAAATAGTAGCAAAAATTTATTAAGTGAGTATTAAATATGATCATGTTTAATGTATAAGATTCATGCATTTTGAATTTTTGATAATTGTCAGGGTAATGCTAGTAAAAATTTGAGATTGAAGTGTGGGCTTGATTGGACATTGGTGTATTGTGATTGTCTTTATGATGGGTATAATTTATTTCAAATATGGTCTAACTAATCAATGCAACAACTAATAATCCAATTGCAATAAAACCTAATAAAGCAAGGGCCAAATTGCCTCCTGGAACCATACGACTTTCAGGAGTGATTAATTGACATTTTTGCCGACCTTTCCAGGCCATGATCGATGGGAGCAGAAGTAATAAAATCACACAGCACACTCCTGCATAACTTAAAGCATGCAGATAAATACCGGGGTTGACTAAAACCACAGCTAACGGGGGGATAAAAGTAAGGGCCAGAGTATAACGTCCTTGAGTCCCGGATTTTTTTAATTTTAAACCATCGGCAAGAAAATCAAATAAACCTAAGGACACCCCTAGAAATGCGGTGACCATACAAATTGAGGTGAAAAAGCCAAAAAATCCACCTATCCATTGGCTTTGCACGGATTGATTTAATGCTTCGGTTAACCCACTGGTAGCATGTTCCGAGGTCATTAATGCCATCAGGCCGTTATCGCCTTCTCGCGCAACAACACCCATAATTACGGCATCCCAGACAATGTAGCAAAAAAGAGGAATTAATGAGCCAAATAAAATGACTCGTCTAAGGCTTTTAATGTCATCGGCAAAATAATCTCTCAAGCTTGGGACTATCGAGGCAAAACCAAATGAAGTGACTAAAATCATTAAAGTACCAGTAAACGCTCGAGCTGAACCACCAGTTAATCCGGTCGGAGATACGTGGGGACTTATTATGGCCACCAATAATACGTAGACTCCCAATTTGCCAAACATAAGTCCACGATTAACGTAATCTACGGAACGAATGCCGTTATAAACAATAAGACTGAATAATGCGGTAAAAATAATAGAGGTGACCCAGGCAGGTAACTCGATGTGAGCCTTGTGTAAAATACTGTTAAAAACATCGCTGCCCCCGGAAATATAAGCAGACAAAAGAGTGTAGAGTAAAAAAAGATAGGTTATCCAGGCAATTACCTGACCTGGCAGACCCAAAGTTGATTTGGCCATGGAAATCATATTACTGCCTGCTGGAAGTCGTAGATTAACCTCAAGGACGAGTAACGCTCCAGCGGTCATCACCAGCCAACAGAACACCAAAAAAAACAATGAGTTAGAAAAGCCTACCTCAGCAGTGGATACAGGCAATGCAAGCATTCCTCCACCGATTGAAGTACCGACAATTAGAAGTATCCCACCTATCAATTTTGAATTAAGCAATTAATCAAATCCAAAAATAGAGCAATAATAGCTCAATATGTTACTTTGTTCATCATCTAAAGTCAACTGGTCTGGTGATGAACTGCGTTGGTTTTATTATAACAACAGTATTATCTCGTGAATTAATAATAACGTTGAGGCAACGATTACGAGTACCTGCGTCCATTTTCCACCCGGCACTAAAAATACCGAGGAGTATCGCTTTCTACCAAAATAACACATTAAAGCAGGTAAAAGTAGTAGGAGGATAACGCAGAAAATACCGGCATAATTTAATGCTCGAATGTATGCTCCAGGATAATAAATTACGATGAGTAAAGGAGGAATAAAGGTAAGCAGGAATAAGCCAATACCATGACTTCCTTTTTCACGTAACTTTAAGCCATCGGCGAGAAAACTATAGAGGCAAAGTGATACACCGAGGAATGCGGTTAACATGCAGATTGATGTAAAAAAATGAAATAAAGCCGAAATGGTTGAATTTTGTACTTTATCCGATAATAAACCTGCTAGTGCGCTTGTCGTCCTAGGGTTATTCATTAATTGCTCAAGTCCATTCTCTCCAGCTGAGGGAAGAGTACCCATAATTACGGCATCCCAGGCGATATAGCAGAATAAAGGAATCAACGAGCCGATGAGTATCACCTTTTTTAAGGTTTTTATATCATCATCGAAATAGTCGCGTAGATTCGGCACAATTATGGCGAAGCCAAAGGAGGTAATCAAAATCATTATCGTACCACCGATGTATTTCATAGTTCCATGATTGAAAAAATCAAGATTGATATAGGGCGCAATAAGAACAATAAGTACAAAATACACTGCTAATTTACCAAACATTAAGCCTCGATTGGCTAAATCTACATAGCGTATGCCTCCATAGACCACTAAACCAAAAGCCAGGGTAAAGAGGGTACTTGCTTGCCATGGATCGAGATGAAGGTTAATTTTTGCGAGTAAACTGTTCAGAACGTCTGCGCCACCAGAAATGTAAGCAGATAATAGCGTGTATAATAAAAACAGATAGCTTATCCAGGCTACTAATAAACCGTAATTACCTAAAGTTGCAGCAGCCATTGATACCATATGCTTGCCTTTAGGAAGATATAGGTTGGCCTCAAGAATAAAAAAAGCCCCCACAGTCATAAAGGCCCAACAAATGAGTAGAAATAGTGAGGATTGCCAAAAGCCCGTTGCAGCATTTGCTACCGGGAGTGCTAACATACCACCACCAATAGATGTGCCTACTATGAGTAGAACTCCACCAATAAATCGAGAATGCATTTTCTTACAACCTTTATTTTGTATACATAATGGGGGTTCGGGCTTGTGCCACTAAACCGGTAAACCATTGAATTTCTATTCTTCTGTTTTGTGCGCTTCCATGAATCAGTTTATTATCCGCTACATCATTTTTATCACCATAGCCTTCCGCTTTCAATCGAACAGAGCGAACACCATTAGCCCATAAATAAGTAAGCATGGTCTCAGCTTGAGCTTGCGATAATTTCTTTTTATGTTCCCGAGAACCAACATTATCGGTAAATGCTGCTACATAAACGGGACTTAGAGGATATAAACGTAGTAATCGAATAATATTATTGAGGCCGGGATAGCAAATTTCATTCAGCCTCGGACTCATAAAAATGTAATACTTATCGGTGGGAACGATTAAAGTCATCGTATCACCGTATTCAACAAACTGAATATCCTGTCTTTTAAGTTCTTTGATAATACTTGGTTTACTGTCCTTGTAGGCCCCGCTAACCGCACCTACCGTGCCCCCTACTGCGGCTCCAATTACCGTGCCTGTTAAAGTACCTCCTGCAACAGCTCCAATTACAGAGCCTACAGCAACCCCTTGAGCTGCTCTGCGCGCGCTACGGTTATCTGGTTTGAAATTATTATATGGTGGTTGAAAGCAACCACTAAGCAGGCTAATCATTAATCCTAGACTCAGGATTTTTGTTTTAGCTAAAGTTAATGACATATTCAGCTCAATAATCAATGATTTCATCATTATTAAGCATCTGGTTTAATTTCGCAATGCAACTGGGTATATATCTTATAAGGATTCAAACATTGAGTGGGTATTGGATATCTGGATCCCTCGGTCAAGCCGAGGGACGTAGGGAATGGATTAAACTTTCTGGATCCTTGGTCAAGCCGAGGGAAGTAGGGAGTGGATTAACCTCCGGATCCTTGGTCAAGCCGAGGGACGTAGGGAATGGATTAAATTTTCTGGATCCTTTGTCAAGCCGAGGGACGTAGGGAATGGATTAAACTTTCCGGATCCTTTTTCAAGCCGAGGGACGTAGGGAATGGATTAACTTTCTGGATCCTTTTTCAAGCCGAGGGACGTAGAGAATGGCTTAAACTTTCTGGATCCCTTGGTCAAGCCCAGAGACGTAGGGAGTGGATTAAACTTCTGGATCCTTGGTCAAGCCGAGGGACGTAGGGAATGGCTTAAACTTTCTGGATCCTTTGTCAAGCCGAGGGACGTAGGGAGTGGATTAAACTTTCTGGATCCCTTGGTCAAGCCCAGAGACGTAGGGAGTGGATTAAACTTCTGGATCCTTGGTCAAGCCG
>JAUXYG010000146.1 GCA_030694525.1 Legionella sp.
TCTTGATCTCTCAGGGGTAACTGAACAGGATATTGGCATTGTAGTAGCCCATGGTAATGGAAACAGTCAGTCTGATAACAGTGAAGCTCATGCGATTCAATCAATCTCAGGGCTTGAAAAAACACCAATCACTGCCTTTAAATGGTCAATGGGCCATACCTTGTGTGCATCAGGATTATTGGACGCGGTTATGACTACTTATGCGCTGGAAAACCAATGTGCTCCGGGAATTGCTAATTTAAACCAACCGGCTCCTGCTATGGACAATTTATCTTTAAGCGCGGAACATCAATCGCTAGAAGCACAGTGTGCGTTGGTGATTAATCGTGGTTTTGCCAGTATGAATACTACTCTTGTGATTAAAGCCTGTGGCTAATTTAGCAGAACAAATCAATGGGTTACCTGTAAGTTGGGCAGGAAGATTTCTTTATCGATTTATTCCTTATCGACGACGATTAATTCTGGCAAATATTAATCAGGTTTTTCAGGAGCGATTAAGCAACCAGGAAAAAAAACATTTAGCCAAAGCTTATTATTCACATCTGGCAACTTCGCTTAAAGAAGCATTACTATTACGGTTTTTGACCGAAAAAATGTTAAAAAACAAAGTGAACGTTATCGGCCACGAGAAAATGCTGGCTGTAGTGGCGCAGCAAAAAGGAGTGTTAGTAGTAACGGGTCATTTCGGTAATTGGGAATTTGCTCCTCTTGGGGGCATATTAAGTTTTAAAGAATTCAAAGGTCAATTCCATTTTATTCGTCGGACCCTGCGATTTAAAGCACTAGAACGAATTATGTTCAAGAATTATTATCAGGCCGGATTAAATGTCATTCCCAAAAAAAACTCTCTTGAACAGGTTTGTGTTGCTCTCGAACAGAATCATGCGGTTATTTTTGTGCTGGATCAGCATGCATCTCTAGTTAATAGAGACGGTATAGCAGTCGAATTTTTTGGTAAAAAAGCAGGGACCTATCGCAGTTTGGCTACTCTTGCACGTCACACTGGAGTGCCCGTTGTTCCAGCAGCAGGGTATCGATTACCGAATGGTAATCATGTTCTTGAGTTCCATGATCCCATTCCGTGGAAAGATTATGAAACTACTCAAGAATCGTTGTATCAAAATACTTTGGCATATAATCAGGCATTGGAACGGATTATCCTGGCTAATCCAGCTCAGTGGAACTGGATGCATAAACGCTGGAAACTTTGAATGGTGTTTTGGTGAGCTTACCGAGGGACATAGGGGCTTCAAGGTTCTATAAGTTTGTTGCCACATCTGTGCTTCTAAGTATGACTTAGATTTCTGGATCCCTCGGTCGAGCCGAGGGACGTAGGGGCTTCAAGGTTGTATTGGTTTGTTGCCACATTTGTGTTTCTAAGATTTACTCAGATTCCTGGATCCCTCGGTCGAGCCGAGGGACGTAGGTGCTTCAAGGTTGTATTAGTTTATTGCCCCATTTGTGTTTCTAACATTTACTTAGATTTCTGGATCCCTCGGTCGAGCCCAGGGACGTAGGGGCATCAAGGTTGTATTAGTTTATTGCCCCATTTGTGCTTCTAAATTTTACTTAGATTTCTGGATCCCTCGGTCGAGCCGAGGGACGTAGGGGCTTCAGGGTTCTATAAGTGTTTATTGCCACATCTGTGTTTCTAAGATTTACTCAGATTCCTGGATCCTTCGGTCGAGCCGAGAGTCGTAGGGGCTTTAATGTTCTATGAGTTTGTTGCCCCATTTGTGCCTATAAGTTTTACTTAGATTCCTGGATCCCTCGGTCGAGCCGAGGGACGTAGAGGCTTTAATGTTCTATGAGTACTGTTGAAACGTTAGGGCTTCAAGGTTCAATTAATTTGCTTGACCACATTCTTAATAAATTACTACGTCCCGCGACTTGTTCGCGGGATCCAGAGATTTTATACTTAAAGCTTATTCTTGAGGATGAGGCTTCATCTATTTTATTTTATGCCATAATTAGTAAATCATATTCGATACTATGGGTGGTATCATAAGATCACTTATTGAAGCATACAAAAGGAAGGACCCTTCGGCTCGCAGTGGACTTGAAATTATTCTACTCTATCCTGGGGTTAGGGCTTTATTTTTCCATCGGGCAGCGCATTTTCTATATAAAAATAAAGTCCCATTTTTCCCCAGATTAATTGCGGAGTGCTCCAGATTGCTCTCGGGAATTGAAATTCATCCAGGGGCTGTAATTGGTAAAAATGTAGTAATTGACCATGGAATGGGAATCGTTATTGGTGAAACCGCCATTGTTGCAGATGACGTGCTCATTTTTCATGGGGTTACTTTAGGATCAACTCATTTTAAGGAAGGGAAGCGTCATCCTACTATTGAATCAGGAGCAATTCTTGGGGCCGGCTCTAAAATTTTAGGTGATATTGTTATTGGTCATGATGCTCGGGTCGGGGCTAACTCAGTAGTATTGATGTCGGTGCCCGAGAAGGTAAGTGTTGCCGGAATACCTGCAAAAATTATCAGTAAAGGCAGTCAGGCGTTTGAAGAATGGAATTTTGATTATTATATTTAAGGATGAATATGCGTATTTATAACGACATAACGAAAACTATTGGCAAAACACCATTGGTGAGATTACAACGTCTTACTAAAGATTTACCCGTTGATTTCTTGTTGAAACTAGAGTTTTTTAATCCCTTGGGATCAGTAAAAGATCGAATTGGAATCAGTATGATTGAGCAGGCTGAACTAGATGGCACGCTTAAACCTGGGGATGAAATTATTGAAGCAACTAGTGGAAATACCGGTATTTCATTAGCTTTCATCTGTGCTTCTAAAAATTACCCCCTTACTTTAGTCATGCCTGAAACCATGTCTATGGAGCGCAGAGTTTTATTATTAACGCTGGGCGCAAAAATCATATTAACTCCAGGCCCTCTGGGAATGCGTGGAGCGGTGGGCAAAGTTAGGGAGTTATTGGCGAAAAATCCAAAATTGTTTCACCCCAGTCAATTTGATAATCCGAGCAACCCGGCAATTCATCGGGAAACCACCGCCCTTGAAATCTGGCACGATACTGATGGTCTTGTAGATATTGTGGTAAGTGGCGTAGGTACAGGAGGTACTCTGAGCGGAGTTGGTGAAGTCTTAAAAGGAAAAAAACCCTCGGTAGAAATTGTTGCTGTAGAGCCTGATGAGTCCGCGGTAATTTCTGGTGAGAAACCGGGGCCTCATAAAATCCAAGGGATAGGAGCAGGCTTTATTCCCAAAAATTTGAATATGGATTACGTCGATTATATTGAACGAGTCAACAGCCAGGAAGCGATTGATATGGCACGTCGAGTCATTCGAGAGGAAGGAATCCCTGTCGGTATCAGCTCGGGTGCGGCAATTATTGCCGGTTTGCGTATCGCCGAGAATAAAGCGAATAAAGGTAAAACAATTGTGGTGATTATTCCCAGTTATACCGAGCGTTATTTATCGACTGCTCTGGTTGAAGAAGAGCGACTGGCAGCTCAAAACCTGGTAACTCAGTCTGTAGATGAGCAGTATTTATAATTTAATTTTAGTGTTCATATTAGAACACTAAAGTTCAAATTCAGTGTGACGTAAAATACCACTATAGTTAATAAATTTTTTTCGTTACTATTCCCTTGCATGTATTAATTTTTTTGCTATACAGGGAGTTGTAATGAAAAATAAAGATATTAGCAATCTGTTAAAATCATATGATGAAAATAAGGGTAGTTTTAGAACGTATATTAAAGACGAACCACATATCCGTGATTTACGAAATTTCGAGATTGAAGTTTCGGGTGATGAGAGGGACCTTACAGGTAAGGAATTGGTTGCATTATGTTCCATTATCCTAAATAAAAACGACAGGACAATGAACTCAGAAAGTAGTAAGACGTTTACGGTCCTGGCCGATTATTTTGGTGGGTATGATACCCTGGAATTCCTGAAAAATAATGAATTATTGTTGGATGAGTATTTGGGTTTTTTTGCGAAATATGCTTCAGATAATAAAGAATTAATCACCCAAATAATTACTATCATTGCTAAGTTGTTCACGAATACTCATTGGATGAGCATGTCTGATTATTTGGCTTTTTTTATAGATGCTTTTCAGAAAACTTCTATTAAGGAAAATCGCGGAGCTCTGATTAAGTTCTTTGAAACTATTGTCTTTGCAAACACTAATGAAGCCAGGGTAACAGGTATTTTGTTTATAGAGCATCTAAAAAATAAAAAAATATTGGATCATTTAATTAATAATATCATCAATTTAAATAAAATTATTTTCCATATGAGTCAAGTATGTCCAGAGCTCATTACTCTAGATAATCTGCGTACTCTGGTACTTCTAAAAAACCATGGATTTTTTTATCACGATTTTTCAAGGCTTAGCGCGAGTCAGGAACATTTAGATCTTTGTATCAGTATTGATAATAAAAATTACCAGAGTCCCTATGCGTTAAATATTATTCGCGTTTTCCTTAACGCACAGTGGGATTGGAAACCCTATCTTGAGAAAATTCTAAATTTTGATACCGACATTGGTAAGAAAGTTTATTCAGCCATAAATAAATTACATGAGCTGATCCCCGAAGCTTCGGATAATTTAGATTCAATTGTGTCGTCAATAATTCAATACCCTTCACATAGCGGTGAACTGATTGAAGCCATTCAGGCCCTAAATAGATTGCATTTACCCGCTACCAATTGGGAGATATTAGCTGCCAATCCGCAACACGCACTCGTACTTGCTGAATTATTCGAAAAACTTCATCCCATTAAAGGCTATGATGCGGATTTAGCTCAGACTTTTATGAGGAACTCACCTGAACGGGCACCAAAAATGCTGCAAATCATGGAGTGCCTCAATGAAAATAATTTGTTTACCTATGCCAATGTATATCGGGTTTTTGAAACAGCTATTGTGCATGAAAATACTGTAGAACTTTTTAAAACACTAACTCAAAACAATCTACTAACCAGACAGGACATTCTAAGCGGGCTTTTTGATAAAGCGGCTCAGATTTCAATTATTCTTGATGCTGTGAATATGTTACTTAGGATTAATAAATTGGATTTACGTAATTTGATTTTTTTAACGGCATCTCCCGAAACTGCTGATACTAGGTTCAAGGAAAAATTTAGTAATTGGAATGCAGAAAAGGAAAAACTTGCTCAAGAGAAACAGTCAAATCTGAAACATAAAAAAGATTTGCAGTTTTTTGCCAAGAATAATTCGGAAGAGCCGAACAGTGCGCAAAAATCCAATACCTCTCAGGATTCACCGGTGAGTGTTTATACAGTCTGAGTATTCAAGAGCCTCATTGAATTGAGGCTCTTCTTAGTTAGATTGTATTATTGTTATTGTTGGTACCAGTAACCGAGGGTAATACTTCCTTTTCTTTATTAAAACTGAAAATGGTTGCTGATATTGATGAAATATTGGTGAATAAGCCTTGAGCGAGTTGTTGGACTTTTTCCGTAAGATTCGTTTTTTTCTCCGTTGATTTAGTAGTTGGGGATTCTGGTAAAGGATTTGGCAAACTCATAGTCATCTCACGGGTGAATTTCTCGAAATGTAGGGAGTCGGTATTGGATACTTCAAGAAAGGGTTCAAGTTCTATTAAAACTTCTTGACGGATTATTAATCCCAGTAATCGTTTCCGATTCTCTATAAATAACTCTTGATGTTCCATGAGTTGAAAACCGAGCTGCCTGTCTTGTTTCGCCTCTAATATTAATCGATGAAAAAAGAGATGCAGTTCATAACGCGTTTTATATTCCTCTATAGGTGTTTTTTGTAAGGAAAATAATTTAATTGCATTGATAATTTCCGCAAAACGCTCTCGGGTCATTTCCTGCTTTTCGCGTAATAGTTGTAGTAATTCTTTTTTGGGCTTAGCTGCTAAGTCAGGCTCATTGTTACCCGGGTTACTTCTAGCAATACACAGAGTCGCCGGTGCAACATAGAACGGTACCTTAGGTGAAAAAAATCCACTCCATCCATACATCCAACATCGTTTAAACCATCGTATGATACGCGAAAAAAAACCGGTATGTTTATTAGATTCCAGTTCGAATATGGCCTCTGCTTTTGCCTGGGTTACAATGCTTCTTTTTTCTTGTTCCGTCTTAGGGTTGAGTTTTGCAAGGGCTAAGTTACATAGGTCAATTACCTGCTTATAATTCGTGGCTCCCCCTTTAAGACCAAAATGGTGAATTGTTTTTGTGGTATTATAGTTAAGCAGGGTAAAGCGTATTTCCTGATCAAGTACTTTCGGACAAGCTAAAAATGAATTAAATAAAATTTCTCTAATCGGGATATCAAGCTCCATGTTATTCATTAACTTTGCAGTGTTCTGTAACGCGTGTTGATACGGAACCTTATTGTTTTCTCGTTCAAAAAATTGAAGGTAATCTAAAATTAATTGACTTAATTTATCGGTAGACCCCTTGTAGTGGATGAGGAAATAATCGAGGGGTGATATCTGGGGGGTGCTATTTCCTAATAGACTTACTAATGGGTGTTCTTTGATTTGTTCATCGTATTTGACAGCTGTCTGCGATTGGAGCTTGATCAAGGGTAATAAAATTGAGCCATTAAGCTGGCCTGAGCTATAGAACAAGTCTGTAATCCCTGATTGGGCATAATATGTAAGCGATTCTTTAATGATACAGGTGACTTTGTCAGAAAATTGAGCCAATGGGTTTTTAGCAGTTATTTTTAGTGACAGGAGCATTTGCACAGCGGTTAATGAGAACTCATGGTTCTTTTTGATTAACATTGAAATTATTTTTTCGATGTAAATACTGTATGCTTCTGACTGATGGCCATTGATATATAAGCCTGCAGCTAAAATAAATAATGACTCATTGATGTATTCGTAAAGTAGATTGTGTCTCGGATTAAATAAGTCTAAATGACGAACAATCAGTTCAAAAAGTTTTTGTGCGGGTTCTGATTGCATTTTTTTAATTATTTTTTTTAAAACGGGCTCAGCTTCTTTAAAGAAATGGGCTAACATGTATTGGGCATTAGGCATGTTAGAATAATGAATTAACCAGTAACTAATTACATTAGGGTCAGGATGCTGCTTGATAAGATAATGAACCTGATTTTGCGATAATTGATGAAAATGAGGTATGGAGTATAGAAGATTTACTGCTGTCTCTGCAGGTAGTTTAGCGATGCTCTCTTCGGTCAGGTGTTCTGAAGCTATTTGATTAATTAATCTGTTCAAGCGTGGAGGCTCGTGAGTTTCTCTGGCAATTTGTATTAATAACGATCTACCATTCAGAGCGTCAAGACTGCTTTGTTGAGATACCAAGTGACGTATTAACAGTGATTTTAAATAAAAGTTATTTGCCCCCTTAATTAGTGTAAGTAAATCCCTAACCTCAAAATTACTGGATGTTAAATTGGCTACAAATTTTTTCTGGTTTTGTGGCTCATTAACAATGTTTGCCACATACTCCTCATTGTTTATTGCTATGAGAAGCAAGTCTAAATTAAAAGGATTATTTTGTCCCATGTTACTCTCCTGCGAGATGGATTTGGCGTCGCCTTGGGAAGGTGCTGACACGGAATACTGTTTTAGCTTTTTTTGAATTATTTTGGAAAGCCATTGTTTTTGCTCATCAGCTAGAGGGGTATCAGTACAAAGTTGGGATAAAATGAAGAGTTGTTGAGTTTCTCCCAGATGCGTTATCAATTTAAGAATTTGAGGCGTACTGTTTAATTGGTTTTTAGTTAATTGGTGCACCCAATTTATTATTCCTGCAGACAGGATAGTCTGATCGTGATTTTTTAAAAATGCGATCCAGCATAACCAATGATAATGGATATTAGGGTATTTTATTAGTTGCTCGATATTCATGTTATTTATGAGTTGATGGTACCGCTTGAAGTTAACGTCACTTTGATTTCTCAACCATAATTTACCTTGCTCTAATGAATGACCGGTTGCTTTTTCCACGGCAATAACAGACGCATATAGACTGGCATCTGCGCAAAAATAGCGCCATTTCAATTTATCTTGTGAATTGATTGAATGAGGCCGGTCGTGTAGCTCTGTAATTGGCTTATTAAAAAAAATCAGGCGCTGCAAAGCTAAAAGACTTATTACGTTCTTTTCGGAGAGTTGTTGGAGACGAACGGGTGATATTTGTGTTAATTCTAATTGTGGCGAGCCATTTTCCTCAGTAAGGAGCAATTGCATTGCTTCGGTCAAGGATTCCATACATCGTTTATTATGTTTAGAATTAATAAGGATTTCTATTAGCGGCGAATAGGTTTCAGGAGATTTAATAGCAGCCTTGATTATGTCCTCAATCAATTGAGAATCAAGAAAATTACTATATTTCTCCAGAATATAGGGCTCCATCGTCAATATTTTAAGAAAAGAGGCCGGACGGTAATTGATTGGAGAAAATAACGTCTGATAAGAATTAAAACAGTCTACCAGAGTACCTCTTCCAATAAACTGTTGCTCACGGGTGAGATAATAAAGCCGCTCATCATTATCAAAATCTGCATGAAAACCAAAACCGAGATAAAAGAGATCATTCAAACGCATGGATACATGATTCAGTTTTTCTTGCATTTGGTGTAAGTCTTGTTCTACCCACTCGATATCCTGAAATTTACTCAAATCATCTGGTAGAAAAAGTGCCGTTATTTGAGGCTCGGTTAATTTAATCACTTTGAGCTCCAGGGTAAATAAGGCGAGCTCCTTGAGGAAGCTTAAATTTAAAAATTCGGTTACCCTCAGCAACTGATTTAATAATTTAAAATCCCAGGATAGCAACTGGTAGATTAAATCCCTGCAGGTTTCTGATTTTTTTAATTGGGTAAGTTGTGATTGAATAAATAAACAATCCTGTTCCTGGGTCCAAAATTCTTTGATTAGTTTTACAAAAGAATTTAAAGGGATGTTTGCTAGATAACTTTTTAATTCTTGGTCCTTAATCAGGGCTGATATGGGTGAAAAAAGAGCAGTTAAAAAAAGCCATTGATTAAAATGCTCATCATTAACTAATTCTGGATTCGTATTTATAATATTGAAGAGCTGAGCAAAACGTTCTTTTGGAAATATATTCTGTTTTGATAAGGATTCTGCTTGTAAGGTATGTGCAGAGCGTAGAAGTGTGCTGTCTTCTAAACTCAGTACGTTTTTGTCTGGGTTTATTATGAGAGACAGGGGTGATTCGGGTTGGAAATAATCATATAGTCGTGGAACGGAATAATGGCGCATGGCTTTAAGGTGTTCCTGATGGAGGTTTATAGTATTTTTTATAGTCTGAGCATGGTCTGGGCTCACTCCTGATAAGGCTTCTGCGTATCGAATTAAATAGGGAAAGAAACCTGTTGTTTTAACGGGTTTTTTATAAATTAAGAGAGGGTGTAAAAAATTCTGGTAGAACTCTGTCTGCTGTATTGCCTGAAGGACATCAAATGAATTGGAAGTAGTATAGAAATGAATTGCGGTGAGAAAACCCTGGCTGATTAAATTTAATTGATAGTGCCACTGAGCCGATAATAATAAAGGAAGAAGGACTTCTTCTCCGTATTTAAAAGGGTAAAGTAATTCTGAAAGCTGTTGTAGTCTGTGAGCAGTAGTTAATTCCTTCTTTAAAGCACGTACTTGATCTTTGGGGGGCAAGTATTTAAAGAATTGGACATGCGACGGCTTCTGAGGTGAAGAGGTTAAAAAGTTACTCCGAGCCAGTTTATATAAATAACCGTTCGGATTAATGGGCATATCTAAAGTCGGATTAGCTAAATAGTCATATAGAAAATCACTATAATAAATTTTTTCCTCCAAAACCTCATTTAGCAATTTTTGGTGTTCTTCTTTTATTGTGAAATTAGCTAACATAGCCAAAGCGGGAGAGGTAATGAACCATTGACCCAATTTTTGACTCAACGTAGCTGCAGTCTTGCCATAAAGAGTAAAAAGCAAGGCGACACAATTGATGCGGGATGTTATAGGGGTTTGACTGTTAAGGAGATTAATTATCTGACCAGAAGTCGAGATGGTTTCCGCTATGACCTGCCATTGCTCTGGTACCAAAGCATCTATCCCTTGCGGATGGGTTAGCAATTCTTTAGCTAAAAGCCATGAGTTATTTTCCTGAGTAAATATAAGAAATAACTCATTTGGATTCAGGGCACCTGTTAACAAGGAGAAAGATTGGAGATGTACTTCACACAAAGGATGCCTTGCCAGAATCTGATTGGCGAGAGCAATACGATTTTCAGGTGTGAGCCAGTTTTTAAAAAAGAACATAAATCGATCATTGTTTAGATTTTGTGGTGGATTTAACAACAGTATTTTTAAAAAATTTTGCATTAATTTATGATCTTTGAGCGGACTGGTTAGAGAAGGTGAGCCTGCATCAATAATAAGGTAGGTCAGGGGGTGGTCGTTGATGTGAGCCTGAAGCTTAGTAAAATCTGTATGTTTGAGCCATATTATTGCAGTATTAATAAATGCCGGTTCACTGAATATTAACTGATTCCAATGATAGTCTCGATGAGTAAAAGCATTGAGAATGCTTAAAGTGAGTTGTTTTAATTCATGGTAATTGGTTTGCTGATGGATTAATGAATGAAGTAGGCGTAAATAATGACTTACCAAAGCTGTGTCTTCCAAATTATTAGAGGACATATCGGTCGATCGATTTAGAATAAGAACATTTAGAACATGAAGTACCGTTGTATTTAAATGAGCAGCCGTAATGTGCGGAATGGTTGACTTTAGAAACTGATTTACCCATTCTGAATTATGATTTTTGATCAATTGATGCAGGCAAACAAACTGACTCGCACAATCAGACTCTGTTGCTAATTCCCGAAATATTTTGGCAATGACAAGAGGATTATCAAAAAAGGGTTCTTCAAGAATATTGTTAATTAAATCTTCGTTTTGGGGTAAAGATTGGAATATTTTTCCAAAGTTAATTTGGTCTAATCCTTTGTTCTCAATAATCAAATGAAACCAACCTCGGCCAATTTTCATGAGTTGTTCTAATGGGGTGTTTTTTATAATCCATCCCCACTCTGCTTCACTTAATAGGGGGAAGTACACGGAGAATGCTGCATTTTGAGTGATTAATTGGTAAGTTTGAATGCTTAAATTGGGGTTGTTCTCAGCAAGGTTCACTTTAATTATCAATTGCTTAATAAACACTACTTGGTTATCAAGTGATAGACTACCAAGCCAATTTGCTGCGTGAGTCCAATTACTCAATGTGGTTTGATGTAATGAATGAATAAGCAGGGTAATGAGTAGTTGATGATTCATTGTTAAGGAAAGTGTACCAGCAGTTTTTGCAAGCCATAAAGCACCATGGTGTGGATCGTTGGTTAAACACTCTTCCTCAGCCAGTAAGGGGATTACTGAGTCGAAAAGACCATCGACAGGCTTCATAAACATCTTGCGAAACACATTTTCATCATAAAGCCTTCCCGGATGGATTAATTTCCAACATGCATGTTTTAGGGCTCTTACGTTAGAGTTTCCTACCTCTTTTCTATTTATTTCCGAATGATGCAGATTAGTGAACAGCTCATGTAATTGGTGCGGGTGTGAGTAAAAATAATGAAGCCAGGTTAGGGCGACATTATTAATTTTTTCAGGGTCAATAACTCGCCAATTAAGCACTTTATCAATACGTAATTGTAATGCGTCAGGAATGTAAGCTCGATTGATCAATGCCAGTGCCGAAAATCTATGATTTGTTGCACTTAAGTGATAAATACATTCAGGAGATAATAAAAGATAATCTATTAAAGCATCAGCAAAAGGTTTTGATGACCATTCATGAATGCTTGTTGTGGATTTATTCTTTAGTCGTTCACAAAAGATCAGTAATAACTGATGTAACGTTGCTTTAAATTCACTGTTTACCGTTACTTTATTAAGTAATAATTCAATTAAATTTAATAAATGGTTGTCGTCTAGTGAGTTAATTAATTCTAACAGTAAAAGCGGCTCAATGGTTGGTGTATTACTGATAAGATAAAATAATTGAGGCCGATTTTCTTTGCTCGCAAAAAATTGTTTTAGGCCGTTCGTATTTTTATTTACAGCATACACTGAACTCATTAAATAAAGAGCAAGAAGCTCTTCATTGGTTAGCAATTGAAGGAGAGGAAATGTATGCTGGGTCTTTTCTTTTTGATTCATAATGAATTCAAAACAATGAGGTAATAAAACAGTTCGGGTTTTATAAAGTTTAATTAAAATGTGCAACCAGAGACTTTGATGCTCTGAGTTTTTTAGATGATTTAATATGGCTTTAATGATTCGCTCTTCTTCGGTCGGGGGGCATACTTTAAGTTGTGCGGCCAACTCTTCTAATAATTTTAAGGGCGACTCGGAACCATTTAAATACCCACAAAATACATCAATAAAATCAGAAAATACTTCATGTTTCGTGCCATAATCCTGTTGTCCAAGTACAATCAAATGCCCACAAAAGCCAGCCAGCTGAAGTGGTTTGATTTTTTTTAAACACGCTTTTCGCAAATCCCGATTAGTCGTTTTACTTGAGGTTAAAAAGTTTATCGTTAATGTATGATCGCAATCATCAGCGGCATCAAGACAGCTTGTTACTCTATTTATCTCATTGGTTATGACAAAAAGGGCATCTAGCAGTTTGATTTTACGGGAAGATATATGATGATGTATTGGGGAGGCATTAATATATTCTTTAAAATATGTTTGTAATTCCTCTCTGGGAAGTTTGGCGAGAGTAAGTTCTAACTTATTATGAGCAAGATTATAAAACTGGGTATCATTCCAGTTAAAAAGACTATTTTTAGTTAACAAGCAAAGTATCATTTTGCGATGGTCTTCATCGCTTATTGGTGCCTCTAATAATTGACTCATTATCATGTTTGCTAATTGAGGTGATTCACTCAAATATTGGTGGAGGGTTTCTTCGTTTCTGGCTGCTTTCATTGCAAGGTACAAGAGAAAATAGGCGTAATTTTTTTGATTTATTATCTGTTCTAATAACTCCGCTTTTTCCTTACCCTCTAGTTTTAAAAGTAACGCTGGAGCTTTCGGATAAATATCCAGTGGAATTGGGTAATTAAGTAACGTGATGATAAGTTTGGTGGTATGTACGTTTTTTTCAGTTAAATTAGAAACATAATGAATTAATGTGTTAAGGACTGGGGGGTTTTTATCAACGGTGCTTAATAATCGGGAAAATAATTCGTTTTTGATTTCATTTGGCAATTTAGCCAATATTGCCAGCAAAGTATGATGATCATAATGAGACTCCACCGCAGTAATCAGTGAGATAAGCGCCTGTTCCCAGGAAGTGCGATTATCAGTTTCATTATTTAATTGCGTAATTATTAATTCACAGGCGGCGATATCTTTATTCGCCATCGGTGCAACAAAATCGACCATCGATCCTCCTTGACCATTTACTTTAGTGCCCACTTATTTTTTGATAAACGTTTATAAAGCTGGCTGTCCGTTCTTTTGAAAAGGGAATTTGGTAAATATTGATTAGAATGTTGGGGATTTGTTCAGGATAACTCTTTCGAAAAAAAATTCAAGGACATTTATTTGTCGAAACCCAAGTCAAAGAATCTCACCCTTAATAGAGGTGCTTCTATACAAGGTGCTCAAAGACCTGAATTAATAAATTTTTAATATCTGCTCTTATTTGATTTTTCCGATATTAAGACGGGTGAAGCAATTGTAAACACCGCCCTAGAAATTTAAATTAATTAGGATTTTTTTATATTTCCTTTTTATAATCCACTTAAATGATTAATAATTTTTACGAAACTAATTGATTTATGCCAATTCACAGTTTTAATAATCCTGGTCTTTATAGCCAGAATAATGCTCTTCAATATAATTTTGCTATGCAGTTATTAGGTAAAATTTTTATTGCCCCTGAATCGAGAATATTGGATTTAGGGTGTGGAGATGGGCTGATAACCAATGAGGTTGCTAAAATTGTAGAAGAAGGAGTTGTTGTTGGAACTGATATTTCTAATCAAATGATTTCATATGCAAACCAAAATTACACAAGGCAGCAAAATTTATGTTTTTATCAAATGGATGCTTCTAAGAATACATTCTGCAATGAATTTAATGTGATCACTTCATTTAATTGTCTGCATTGGGTAAAAAATCAAGAAGCAGTAATTAAAGGTATTGTTCGCGCATCGCAACCCGGAGCGCAAGTAATTTTACTATTTTCTCATCGAAAGTCCCTATACCACACAGTACTGGACAAGGTTTGTTCAAATAATAAATGGGGGAAATATTTTTTAAAATATGTTAATCCACGATACTTTTTTGATTTAGCATTTTATAAAAATTTATTAATTAAGTCTGGGTTGGAAATCATTGAGCTAAAAGAAGATGAAATGATTTACCATTTTAAAACGCCCTCGCAGCTTAAGATGTTCTTTTGTGCATCAGGAGCACAAATGAAATTAATACCTTATTATCTCCGAGATGATTTTTTAAATGATTTTGTGACTTATTATAAACAGGAAAGTCAACTTACAGTTCATAAGGGAATTCCCGTAGGATTTTGGTGTTTACAAATCATTGCTAGATTACCGGAATGAGTATTGAATAAATTTTCGTGTTTTGTGCTCCAGCAAAAAAAGGTTAACCTGACCACTGAGCTAATGGTAATATCTCCATGTAACTCTATTTAACAATTGAGATAACTTGCTTTCGTGATAGCCATGAATGGTTGTCCGTCTTCACGAGCTTGGGTATCCCTCAAAATTTTATGCGCATTTGTAATGCATAATGTTTTTTTGTCATCCCCGCGCAGGCGGGGAGCCATATAAATATTTAGCAAAATGCCACTTTATTGGATAGATCCCCGCCTGCGCGGGGAAGACAATTAATTAATTTACAACATTATTGTACATTAAAATTTATGAGGGGTTCCCCTTAGTTCACGGGCATGACAGATTTGTTTTCATGCCAGAGTATTTTTCTTTAAGATTACTTTGTCGAAAGCATTTATGTTACGTGCTCGTTTAATAAAATTTTCTGTTATCGAGAAGAAGTATGATAAAAAAAATTATCTCCGGAGGCCAGACCGGTGTTGATAGAGCCGCATTGGATGTAGCGATCAACTTAAAAATCAATTGGGGAGGATGGTGTCCTAGAGGCAGAATTGATGAAAATGGAACGATACCGCAGCGATATACACAATTAGTTGAGATTCCTGATGATATTAAAAATGAAAAGGAAAATTATGATACCAGAACTAAAATGAATATTAGGGATTCTGATGCTTCCTTGATCATTGTACCCTCGATCCCAATACCCAATGAAATTCAAGATGGAACACGACTAACGATACAGTACGCAGTAAAGCAAAATGCTCGCTATTTAATATTAAATTTAAATTCTGAAATCGAGCATAATTTATTAACCCTTATGGATTGGATTAAAGCTAATAAAATTCAGGTATTAAATGTCGCAGGACCTCGAGAATCACTTTGTCCTGGTATCTACATAAATAGTTATAATTTTTTAATTAAATTTATGGGTATTTATTTTTAAAGATTAGGATATTTAGATTACGATTCTAGCTTTATAAAAGTATTAATATATATCCTGATTTTAGCGTTGAAGAATAATCCAAGTGGATGTACTGATTTGCCTTGATGAGATAAACGTTATTATTTCATCAAACGCTGGTTATCATTAATTCCAACCTAGTTTATTAAAACAATTCAAGAGTTCCTTCGTAAACAAAAATAGCAGGCCCTGTCAGGAGGACAGGTTCATTAATATTTGGCCAATTAATAACTAAATCACCTCCACGCAAACTCACCGTGATTGGGTTATCCATGTGATAATAAAGACGGCCAATGACTGCAGCGGCTACCGCACCACTGCCACAGGCAAGTGTTTCGCCACACCCTCGCTCATATACTCGTAACCTCAGATGGTGTGGGGAGATTATTTGCATAAATCCTGCATTCGTTTGTTCAGGAAACTCTTTGTGCAGACTGATTTGTCTGCCCCAGTCGGCTACTGGGGCATTAAAGATATCATCTACGATTAAAACCGCATGGGGATTACCC
This sequence comes from Legionella sp., assembly GCA_030694525.1. GTDB lineage: Bacteria > Pseudomonadota > Gammaproteobacteria > Legionellales > Legionellaceae > Legionella. Next base: position 16,090 of record JAUXYG010000146.1, read on the forward strand.
ACATTCACAGCATGAATTTCTAGTTGCTGATTATTGTTGAGCTGTAAGGGATAAGTGGCGGCTTGTTGTGGGGCTAATAAAGGTATTTGTTGTGGATCTAAATGGGGCTGTCCCATATCAACACTCACCGAATCATCTTCATTTATGTATAAATTCATGGTAGTGGTTTTGGTAGCTACCTTTAATTTATTTTTTGTGGTCAATCCATGATGTTTGGCAAATAATGCCAAACAGCGTGCTCCGTTTCCACATTGTCCTACTTCGCTTCCATCTGCATTAAATATACGATAATTAAAATCCACATCATTACGGGTTGCGCGTTCAATGATAAGGCATTGATCAAATCCGACCCCAGTGTTTCGATGGGCAAGGAGGGCTATCTGTTGCGAATTTAAATTTAAATGCTGATTGATACCATCAATCACCATAAAGTCGTTACCTAGACCGTGCATTTTAGTAAATTTCATATTAATTCGCTCCAGATGATTCGCTTTCTTATGATGTCGCGTTTTTCTTTACGGTTTCTGCAGGAAGATAAAGCGGTCCTTTTTGACCACACGCAGTCAATAAACCAAGCATAATACTCGCAAGAAGGATAATTCGTAATTGATACATGGATGAATCCAGTGAGTAAAGCCAAATTATAGGTAATTTGTCGTCAAAGAGGAACAATTCACTCCTTTTAAATCAAAGAAAAAGAAATCTATTCACAGAAAGATTATAAGGTTGTTTGGTTTGCGTGATGAGGTATTTTCTCATAATTTTTAATATACAATAATGCTGTTAAATAATGAGTTGTCTTCCCCACGCAGGCGGGGATCTGTCCAATAAAGTGGCATTTTGCTAAATATTTGGATGGTTCCCAAGGCTTGGGGAAGACAAAAGAACATTCAGTGTGATTAAGAACATAAAATTTTGTGGGAATATCCCAGCCCGCGTCAGGCGGAGATCTATCCAATAAAGTGGCATATTTGCTAAATATTTTGCTGGTTCCCCGCGTTCGCAGGGACGACAAAGGAGCATGGTGTATGATAAATGCGCATAAAACTTTGAATGTGATACCTCAGGTCGCGTGCATTAATATTTTTAAGTGCTAAACTTGCACTCATCTGTCGCATTGGCGATAATTTATTTTTTTTGGAGACTTGGGTTTGAGCGTTTACATGAAAGAGCCGCAAGATCCGGCTCAAGCGTGCGTCATTTGGATGCATGGATTGGGAGCTGATGCTGCTGATATGATGGGGTTAGCGGATCAATTACCGGTAAGTAGTACTCCTGTGCGTCATGTATTTATTGATGCGCCGTCACGGCCTGTTACATTAAACGGTGGAATGGTTATGCCTGCCTGGTATGACATCATGGGTATGGAGCTGGTTGACAGAGAGGATAAAGCAGGCATTGAAAAGTCCAGAATTCTGATTACTCAGGTAATGAATACCCAGCTTGAAGATGGATTTAAATCAGAGCAAATTTTCCTTGCTGGATTCTCCCAAGGCGGAGCTATGGCAATTCATACGGCGTTACATTTTGAAGGAAAACTAGGAGGCGTTATAGCATTATCAGCATATATACCTTTAGCCAGTCAGACCGATGCCGTACTAGACAAAAGCACCCCTTTTTTTATCGGCTCAGGCCAGTATGATCCTCTGGTGTTACCCATTTGGACCCAACAAAGTCATCAATGGTTAAAAGCCCAGGGTTATCAGCATCTTTCTATTCATTTATATTCCATGGAGCACTCAATTTGCTATGAAGAAGTCAGAGATGTGAGTGAGTGGCTTAACCAACAGGTGCAAGGAGTATCACAATGACAGTTGTAAAAAGAGCGCGTACTGTCCCTTATTCCTGTGAACAGATGTATGGTTTGGTGAATGAAGTAGAGCATTATGCGGAATTCTTACCGTATTGTTCGGAAAGCAAAGTACATCATCGAGACGAGGATGAAGTGCAGGCTACCTTAGTTATCGGGGCTGCAGGAATGAGCAAATCATTTACGACTCGAAATCGGTTACAGGTCAACAAAATGATTGAGATTCGTTTGGTTGATGGACCTTTTAGTCATTTGGAAGGGTTTTGGCGTTTTGATGAAGTTGAGGGTGGCGGATGTAAAATTTCTTTCGACCTTGAATTTGAATTTGCAGGAAAAATCTTTTCGATGTTATTGGGACCAGTTTTTGATCAGGTGACTGACAAAATGGTTGATGCTTTTTGTGATCGCGCTGAGACGGTATATGGTAAACGTTGAGTTAGTTTATGTCTCTTCTGATAAAAATACATTTCATTTAAAGATGGCATTAGAAGAAGGTGCGACGGTTGCGACCGCTTTGGATCAGTCCCAGATTTTCACGCTTTATCCTGAGACACAAAACTTTCCAGTGGGTATTTATGCTACGCAAGTGGCGCCAGAAAAAGTATTAAGGGAGGGGGATCGAGTTGAAATTTATCGCCCTTTAACCCTCGACCCTAAAGAGAAAAGACGGCAACGTGCTCGTATAAAGAAGTAGTCGATCATGTAAAATGCAGAGGTTGCTACGCGAACCTCTGCATTGTGTCATCAGGGATGATGTTCAATCCTGACTAATCTGCCTCCGGAAAAATACAAGGCTGCATTGCGGATTAAAATAGGGCCGCTGCCGCGACGCCAGGTATAAGCATAATCCCATCGCTCATTATTAAATGTTGGGCTAAGTAAGCTTGTACCCATTAAAATAGCCACATCCTCTTTGCTCATTCCTGTTCTAAGTCTTTGTATTTTCTCTTGTGGCATCAAGTTGCCTTGTTGGGTAATTCGCCTGGAAAAATCATAAGAGACGCATTGAGTAAGAGTAAATGGTATTATAAGACTGAGTATTAGAGTTATTATTCGCATTTTTTTGCCTACCGTGAAAAATTTCGCCATAATACCATGACATCTATTGAAAGACACCTGTAATAGGTTCATTACCGTTAAGGAACATCAGTGGAAGACAGTCAGCAATTGAAAAATGCAGGTTTAAAAATAACCTTGCCCCGTTTAAAAGTGTTGCAAATATTAGAACAATCCGGAGAGCATTTAAGCGCTGAGGGTGTTTATAAGGCATTGCTTGAAAGTGGGGACGATGTTGGGTTAGCGACTGTATATCGAGTTTTAACCCAATTTGAGGCCGCGGGACTTGTTGCACGTCATAATTTTGAGGGCGGCTATTCTGTTTTTGAGCTCAGTCAAGGGGAGCATCATGATCACCTGGTCTGTGTCAAATGCGGGCGTGTTGAAGAATTTATTGATGAAATTATAGAGCAAAGACAAAAAGTAATAGCGGAGAAGGCGCAGTTTAAAATGACTGATCATGCGCTTAATATTTACGGAATCTGTCCCCAATGTCTTTAAAACCCTTCCACTATTCGCTAATAGTCTGAATTAAAAGGCAAAATTTGTTATTAAGGATTATACTTATACTATTTGCTTTATCTTATAAGGATATGAACCATGTACGATGATCTGCGGATCCCCTATCTGGCGGGCGCGTTACCCTCCTTACGTGTGGGCGGGATTTTAGTTAAGGATAAACTCATTCCCGATGGCCCTGTAAATCTGATTCTAAAATCATTTAATCGACATGGATTGATTGCGGGTGCGACAGGGAGCGGAAAAACCAAAACGATTCAGGTTCTTAGCGAGCAGCTTTCACTAGCTGGAGTTCCCAGTCTGGTTATGGACATTAAGGGAGATATATCGGGCTTGGCTATGCCTGGAGTTGCCACCGATGCTTTGGTCGCTCGGAGTCAATCACTCAACATAACATACGCTCCTCGTGGTTTTCCAGTAGAGTTTTTAACTTTAAGCGAGTCGCACAGTGGCGTGCCGTTGCGATCTACTGTTTCTGATTTTGGTCCCATACTATTTTCCCGAATGCTTGATATCAATGACACTCAAGAGGGTGTAGTGACTGTATTATTTCAATATGCAAAGGAAGAAAAATTACCCTTGATAGATTTGGCGGATTTAAAAAGTTTATTGCAATATGTTCAGACTGATGAAGGAAATGCCAAGATAGAGTCTCGTTTTGGAAGCGTTGCCACTACATCGGTGGGCACCATCATGCGTAAAATCATTGAGTTAGAAACTCAAGGTGGTGATGAGTTTTTTGGAGAGCCTGCGTTTGATGTAATGGATTTAGTGAGGACTAACTCACAAGGTTTGGGGATAATTTCTATTCTACGGTTATTAGATATGCAGGATAAGCCGAAACTCTTCTCAACATTTATGCTGAAGTTACTGTCTGATGTATATCGAAGGATGCCGGAGTTAGGTGATCCGGATAAACCAAAATTAGTTTTATTTATTGATGAAGCCCACCTTATTTTTAATAATGCCAGTAAAGCACTGCTAAGCTTATTAGATACCATGGTTAAATTAATTCGCTCCAAGGGTATTGGTTTAATATTTTGCACACAAACCCCTAACGATATCCCTGAGAATGTATTAAGCCAACTGGGTTTAAAAATACAACATGCATTACGCGCATTCACTGCAAAAGATCGCAAAGCAATGAAGTTGGTGGCTCAAAATTTTCCTCCCTCTGATTACTATGAAACAGAGCAACTTTTAACAGCATTAGGTATTGGTGAGGCTTTATTAAGCAGTCTTGATGGTAAGGGGCAACCCACGCCATTAATCCAATGCATGATGCGGGCCCCTGAGTCAAGAATGGGTATTTTAACTGAAAGTGAAATAACTCAGGTAATCAATCAGTCTACTTTATATCCTCGCTACAGTCAGCGGCGTGAGAGTAATTCCGCCCGAGAAATTCTCTTGGCCCAAAAAAAATCAAGTGATTCAGGAGCATCACCATCACCGACGAAAGAGAAAAAATCCGATGGTGAATCTATCGTAACTGCGATGACTAAAAATACTTTGTTCCGACAAATTGTGCGGCAGATATTTCGTGAAATGACCAATGCAATAATGACTGCCCTAGGACTGAAAAAGCGCAAATAAGTATCAAAAAGTCATCTTCTGCTTGAATGTAATTGAACTATAATTAGAGAACCAATGCTCTAGTAATGGATTATCATGGGACGAAGGGATAAGTCTTCATTATCACCTGAAGGCTTCGTGTTATTACTCGAGGGATCGTTAAGTGCTATTCCATTTAATATTATTGTTGGATTATTACTTGGACTAGATTTTCTGTATAACAATGGGCCTGTTGGTGTTCTTGGTATCTGGTTAAGTATAATCACTGGCCTTAGTATCTTTCGTTGGATAATCAGTAAGGTTATTATTACGAAAGAATATTTTAGAACCTACTATAGACCGTCACTAAGCCTTTTTCTGATACTGACATGCATTATGGGAGCGATGTGGGGCGCAAGTTATTTTATTTTCCTACCCTATGTCAGTTCTACATACGAAACCCTAATCATGTTGGTTTTAGGCGGAATGTCTGCGGGAGCAATTGCTTCTCTTTCCATATATCTACCTGCTTACTATCTATATGTGATACCCATGTTTGTACCAATAATTATTTATAATTTCTATTTGTTACAACCAGAAAAAGCAATATTAGCCGTGATGTATACCATGTTTGTGGTCATGGTGTTGGTAACCGCGCGTATTAATGCTCATCTTTTGCAAATAACGATGAAACTTAATAAAGAAAAAGATGTATTAATCAACGAAATGACTTTAACGAACCTGAAACTGGAAAAATCTATCAAGGAAGTGCGCACCTTATCAATAACCGATTCATTAACGGGGCTGTTTAATCGCCGCTATTTTGATATGATTTTTAATAAAGAATTAGGGCGTGCCAAAAGAAATAATCATCGGATAAGTCTTATATTCATTGATATAGATAATTTTAAATACATCAATGATACCTTTGGTCATCCGTGCGGCGATGATTTTCTGATTTATGTGGCTAACACCTTAAAATCATCAATTCAGCGTTCATCAGATACGGTATTTCGACTCGGCGGAGATGAGTTTGCTGCCATTTTGTCACACATCAATCCTGACGATGTGGTTCGGTACTCTTCTTTTATTCAGGAATTATTTAACAGAAGCAATCAATATAAAAATGTGACTTTAAGTATGGGAATTATCAGTATTTCTGCACTTAACTCATCCGATCATCAATCTATAATTACTGCAGCTGATCGTACCTTATATCAAGCTAAAAAAGCTGGAAAAAATATAATAATTTCTAAAGAAATGAGTTAAGTATATCTCTTATACTTTTTCCTCTATTACCCATTTAAGCAAGATCCTTCAAACCTCCCGTACATAAGTCAAAGCAGGTTTGAAGCAAATTGGAACCAATTAATCCAGATTAATGGTATATGAGTAACTTCCTATTCCATCATAATCAATTCCCAAATACCTCATTCCGTTACATGAAGCGTTAATTGTTGGGTGATTCATATAGGGGCCATCTTTTATATCCAAAACGCACCAATTTCCAAGGTCATAAGCTACAGTCACATGAGCATAGCCTGAATGGCAATCTGCATCACGAATCACAAAACTTCTAGGTCCAACCATTTGCAGAATTAGATCCGGTTCACTGTATCCACTTACCACATGAATGCCGGGGTGGGCGGTGTCACTTAAATGAAAAAAATCTTTATAACCACATAATGTATTAGCCTGAGCATTAAACATTAATAAACTACCAGCGAGCAAAACTATCCATTTATTCATATCGAGGGCCTTATTTGTTATTATTATCAACGATGAATTATAAGGAACTCATGAGTGGTTAACAATCATATTGTTTTTTATTTCATTTGATTTACTGGTTATTAACTAAAGTTATTTTGAATTAAACCGATAGTTAAGCATATTCCAGGATAAATGGCACAGAGAAAGGATAATCATTTAGAGTGGGGCCTGTGTGCAAAAAAAATTGTTTTATAAATTATGGCTTGTCAGATTACTCTATATAATTAGTGTCAGGGTCATTCTGTATCTGATGTTATTTGATCTGGTGGAGCATAATAAAAATCTGAGTTTGTTATCATGGATTGGGGTTTTTATTAATAGTGTTTTAGTTGTTTCCACCTTTTTTACCTATAAATTCCTCGATCGATATTCGCTGCGTCATTTGTTTTTCTCTGTCATGATTAGCCAAGTAATCTTACTTCTGTTCCTTATGTATATGAATGAGGGGATGTCTCTGTTTGCTATATTAATCGCCTTTACTTTTTTATTTGTGTTAAC
>JAUXYG010000047.1 GCA_030694525.1 Legionella sp.
GGTTTTTTATTGTTCATTATTCACCTCTGCTTTAGATTTACTCTCTTAGCTGAGTGTCCGACAAAGTCAGGGCAGGATCAGCTGACTGGATAACCAGAAAACAACCTGCTTCTTACAGTGAACACTTGGTGTAAAAGGTCACTGGGACAAATGCGTTAAAATAACAGGTGTTCACGTTCGGCCAGAATGGGTGTTCATTTTCAGCAGAATACGCAATAAACTGATTTACAGAGGAATTAACGGGAGGTCTACAGTTTATCGTTGTCTGGGGTTGCGACAGTTTGCTAATTAAGGCCTTTGCTCACTAGTAGATGTATGGTCATCGCTTGAATCAGCCGGTAAATTATTATTAGGCCCTTTGCCGTCTTTAATCGGCATGCTGTCTTTTTGACCGAAGACTGAATGTGAACTTACTTTAGGTTCTTCTGCCGTCTTAACCGATGTATTAGCAGTCTTGGTTTCTATACTGGGTTTTTCCTGAGCTGGCTTTGACAGGCCACGTCCGATCAGTGTAGTGCTTTGAGTAGAGATAGGTTCATCTACTACGGCGGGTGCTTCATTCGTCTGAGCAGGCCTTGATGACGCAATGTCAGGTTTGCTTTTAAATAAACCTGTAATTGCTCCCACTGCCATACCAATAATTCCGCCAGCTGTGGCACCCGCAAATCCAAATACAATGGCGCCAATTGGTCCAGCAATAAGGGCGCCAATCACCACACCTGCAATACCAGCGATTATCGAAGCGCTACTTGCGCCTTTTAAAGCGTTGGTTGTAATTGAGCGGAGACGATTATCGCTAGATGAAGTCTCGGCATTGGGCTGAATCTGAATAGCTTCATCCAGATGAGTTTGGGGTACGCTTCCGCTTGCTACTGCTGAGGGCAATTGGTTAGTATTGTTTTTATCCAAGAGTGGACTAGATTCAGATGCAACACCTTGTTGCTTATTCTTATGTTTGTCTACTATACGCTGAAACTAGTCTGCATCAAAATTTTTCTTGCCTAATGCTTAAAACCTCAAATACAAAATCACTGGTTATTATGTCACATGTTTAGAAACAGATCATAATGAAAAGATTATATTGCATTATGTATAACTACTCTTCTATCGAGCGTGAACTTATGTATGTCGTTCCTAATCAATACTGAAACTTAGACAGCATTCTAGTCATTATTGACATATTATAACCCTTAAACATTAAGCAATTATTAAGCAAACAGCATTATGTCTTCGAAAAGCTTTGGTCAAATCCAGCCCAAAAACTTTATGTCTTTGAGTGCAGCAATCCTCATCGTTTCCGATTTGGAAACCGGTCCAATTGATGTAATAGGGATGGAGTGGGAACCGCCAGTTAATGTAATCAACGGTAAATAGCTGGTATATTTTTTGCCCATTTAACGTTGGAGCTACATTTATGAAAGTCATAAAATTAGAATAAGTTCTTGAATTCATTTTGCTGGTTATTGATGACAATTATTTCACAATGGGTCAGGTGTTAATTGGACTATGTTGAATTGGCCTCATATTCGCGTATTGAATCCGATAGGCTGGAACTGCAAGAACTGGTGATTGAATCATGTATTGCACATTCAATAGAATACGCACTGAGCGTAGCGCCTGGAATATAGCCCTCTCAGACATATACATTGGTCGAGATGTTCTGGCATAATTAATTTTTGATTTTTTGGTTTCAGCCTAAAAGGATTTGGCGGTTAATGAAAACCTCCCCAATATTGATAGCTCACTTACTCCTTATCATCCTGCTTTCTTTGCTTGCTAGAGACACTTATAGTTTTCATCCTGGACAAAAAATCACTAATGAATTAATGGAAATTAAAATGGAATATCAGGCAAGGAATTTCGAACGAGTCATTCAATTAGGAGAGCCGTATGTTAATAACACACCTAATGATGTGGATGCCTATTTATATGTTGCACTCTCATACTATCAATTAAAAAAATACTCAGAAGCGAGGAGTTTTTTTAAAGCGATGCTTATATTACAACCGAATAATCTTGATGGTATTAGTGGCTTGGTTCGAACTCTGATAGCTTTGGAAGATTATAATCAAGCCTTGATTGCTGTCGATCAAGGGCTTCTTTATTTCTCAAATGATCAAACATTGCTGGATTATAGACAGAAATTATTGTTATTAATCCATACAAAAGATACAGAACATACCCTCGAAGTCGTAAATCTGGCTATAAAATCCATTTTACCGAGAATCTATTATTTAGATAAAAGCGACTCTTTATTTCCACAGCCAATCAAACAAACAGAAGCAGAACCATTTCCAAATAAGGAAAAAGTAATTAAGGAGGTTCTTGATATCAAAGAGGTAAGAAAATGGTACAAGGAAGGTAACTATAGGAAAGTTATTACCGAAGCAACACCCTATTTACTCAATTATCCAAACGATTCGGATATTCGCCTTTATTTAGCATTTTCATACTACAAGATAAAAGACAATACAGCCGCAGTAAAAAACTTCAAAATGATTCTTGAAACAACACCTGACTATAAAGAGGCACAAACAGGTCTTTTAAGAAGCTCCTCTCAACTTAAAATTAAAAATAAATTACTTTTAAAGGATACGAATAAAAAAATACGGGATAAGCGAAGAGTCGTCGTTAAAAAGTTTCGAATTAAAACACTTCCACCAGTTGAAACAGAATCTGTGTCAATAGGTGATAAGCCCCACTGGAATTTAATAGCAACATCCTTAAATAGTATGGTTACTAATCCAGATCAAGTATGGGATTGGTCCTCTCTTCTTCTCTACCGTAAAAACCAATATGGAAGCTTTGGCGGTGGCATCAACTATGCCAATCGCCTAGGACGCGATGATATTCAAGGGATGATTAATTTTCAACCAAAGCTCTCCAACAAAGTTTGGCTGGATTTAACTTATGCAGGGGCTAATAACCCCTATTTATTTCCTAATGTCATCCTGAAAGGTGAAATTTTTGCCTTACTTACACCGAGCATTCAAGTTTCCCTAGGTGATGATTACCGCAAGATTAACGGAAGAACTTACTTTAATACACTTTTGGGATCTGCCGGTATTTATGTCGAAAATTATTTCATTAGTTTTAGTCCCAAGTATTATCGACCTAATGCAGGATCTTGTTCCACTCTATACACAATAACTGGAACAAGATATTCCAATGAAAATCCCAATAAATTTTTATCTTTAGTTTTTTCATGGGGTACCTCTCCAGACTTGTTTGATCTGGTAACCGTGAATTTCATAAGGGTGAGAGAAAGAATTATTTTTATACAGGGACAACAACCTCTTAATGATAAGTTTTTTATTATATATGGTGCAGGTTTTGAAGAACAAGTTTTTCCCAATGGGTTAAAGCGAACTTTAAGTTATGGCAACATGGGTCTTAAATTCCGCTTTGCTTAGTATTTTATAAGGATAAGTATGATAAATATGGCACTTCTTACCACTGAGCAGAAAGCTATATTATTCTTTATTTTAATAGAGGTTTTAATCGTTGCAGTATTTGTCATAGCCTCTTTAATTGCTCAAATTTTGTTACAATATAATTTTAGACAGCAAAAAAAAATAGGTACTTTGGACGAATACTTTCTAAATCCAGAGAGAAAATTACCAACAAAAGATTTTGAACTTATTTTTTTAAAACTTCACGAATCACAATTGCCCAAACAAAAAAAGGATGACTTTGTAGCAAAGAATCTTCTAAAACATCTGCGAAAATTTATTAATTCACGCTCCTGGATTAAACGTTATTTTCTTGTTGAAGGGTATTGTTACGCTATTGAGAATGAAGATAAAGAAAATGTGATCAGATTAATTAATGATCAAAATATTATTATTAGTTTGAATGCCATGCTATTGAATAATGAATTAAATGATCCTGATATTTACAAGATAATTCTGTTTCAACTTAGTAAAATTGATCAAACAACACGCTCACTTTATTTTAACCTGTTGAAGCCTAATAGAATATTGAAAAAAGTCCTGAAAGAAATCATTGAACATAGTGATAACTCCCTGATGAAAAAAGTCTGTTACGATATAATTTACCATTTAAAGATGGAAAATGATTTTTACGACCTTGCTTTAAGAGACATCGAACAAACTGATAGAAATTGCCAATTGGCTGCCATTCGCGTATTAGGCTATGCTGATCCAGAAAAAGCAAAACATAAGTTATTTGATTTACTAAAATCAAACAATTGGCTCATTCGTAATTCAGCGGTCCAGAGCATTAAGGATCTTAATGTATCAGGAACTTTAGATGAGTTATATAAATGTTTGAACGATGAAAATTATTGGGTACGGGTAAATGCTACAAAAAAACTAATGGCATTTGGCAAAGAAGGCCAGGATTTGTTGAATCAATATAAAAATGCCAGTGATTCTCAATATAAAGAGGTGGCTACTTATTTTTTTGGCATTGATAATTTAAAGGAAAAGGAATGATATATTTTATTTATATCGTCAATTATTTTATTCTTATTTATTTTGTTATTTCGGTGATGATTTATACAATTTTATTGATATATGCTTCCCCCTTAATTGTAAAATTCTTTTTTCGTGCCAAATATACCAATGTCTGTAGCCTTTTAAAATCCAAAGTTTTACCACCTGTCACCGTTCTTACACCAATGTATAACGAGGCTTTTCGAATTCGAGAGTCTGTTTTAAGTATATTGAACTCTGAGTATACCAATTTATATGTGATTCTGATTAATGATGCCTCTACAGATTCTACAGTCGAATTTTTGCGCGATGAATTTGATATGGTAGAAAAACCATTAATCTTTCCTCAAACAATTAAAACATCTCCTGTAAAAACAATCTATATCTCACGAAAATATCCCCGTTTAATGCTGATTGACAAGGAGCATGGTGGGGCAGGAGACTCTTTGAATGTTGGAATTAATGCTTGTTTTACACCTTACTTCGCTACCATTGATGCGGACTCTACATTAGATAAATTAGCGATGTCAGAACTAATGTTTGAACTCCTTGCTGAACCTTATGCTGTGAGCATTGGCGGGGCCGTCTATGTGCGTAATGCTTGTGAATTTAAAGATGGTATTATGATTCAGTCAAAACTTCCTTATCAGGTGGTTCCTGCCCTTCAAGCTAATGAATATTTGCGTTCGCATTTATTTAATCGGACTGGATGGAATAAATTTGGTTCGACTATGAGTTATTCCGGGACTGCTACGATATTTAATACGGCTGCAGTAAGAGCTGTTGGCGGTTTTGATATCCATAATTTTGCCCAGGATGCTGATATTATTATGCGTCTGCATATTGATTTGCATAATAAAAAGCAAAAATATCAAATTCTGTTTAATCCTTCTGCTTTAGTGTGGACTGATGTTCCAAGCACCTTAAAGTTGTTTGCTATTCAACGCGATAAATGGCAACGAGGCTTGCTTCGATCCGTAATTAATAATAAACAGTTGTTTTTTAACGCAAAATATAAAATTCAGGGATTACTTTCATACCCGGTATTTATATTCCTGGAAATATTGGCCCCAATAGTCGAATTTACAGCTTATATATTTCTGCCTCTTTCTTATTATTTAGGCATTCTTGATGGAACCTCAGCTATACTTTATATGCTCCTGGCTTGGGGATTTACCGCTTATTTAACCATGGTAAATGCCTTTATAAACGTAATTACTTTTGGTTGTTATCAAAAGATGTCAGATGTTTTTTGGGTTTGCCTTTTAGCTATTATTGAAATGTTCGGTTTTCGTCAATATCTGACCCTTGTTAAGATATATGGCACTATTCATTATATAATTAATAGAATACGAGGGAAACCACTCTAATCAAGGAGAAATAAATGCGCATATTAGTTACAGGCGGTTGTGGATTTATTGGCTCCCATCTAGTCCAGTTTTATTTGGAGCAAGGTCATGAGGTGTTCGCTGTAGACAATCTAAGTACGGGTTTTGAGAAGAATATCAAACCATTTTTGGATAATCCCTTATTTACTTTTGAGAAAGCCGACATTATAACCTGGTCTTCTCTGACTAAAGTTGTCCAGTGGGCTGATGTTATTTTTAATTTTGCAGCAACTGTTGGAATGTTTAATGTAATAGTGGATCCTATTGCCGTAGTTTCCAATAATATTGTCGGCACCAATCGCCTGCTTAGAACTATAGCGCTGTCTGATGCAAGACCTACTGTTATAATTGCTTCCTCTTCTTCTGTATATGGTGATAATCCCAAGGGATTATTGAGCGAAGAGGATAGTTTGATTGTGAAACCGCTAACTCATCCTCTAGCTACCTATGCTATTAGTAAACTCGCAGATGAAGCTATAGGCTATGCTTATTATCACCATCACAAGATCCCCCTTTTTTTAGCGAGGATGTTCAATACTATTGGGCCCCATCAAACAGGTTTATATGGTATGGTCGTTCCACGTTTCGTAAAGCAAGCTTGTAGTAATGAGCCTATTACAATCTATGGGGATGGCAAACAAACCCGCTCTTTTTGTGATGTTCGTGACATTATCGTTGCCTTGGATCTTCTTTTAAAGCAACCAAAAGCACTTGGCCAATCAATTAATATTGGCAATGATTATGAAATATCAATAAATGATTTGGCAAAATTAGTAAAAAAATGTGCCAATTCAAGTTCTCAAATTACTCATATCTCTTATAAAGAAGCTTATGGTGTTGATTATACAGATATAGGGCAACGTCGACCCAATTTGACCAAATTATATGGGCTTGTCCCCTTTAAACATAAATGGACTTTAGATGACACAATTAATTATTTGATTGAGGAGGAGAGGAGGGGGAGTAATTAGATTATTATAATGACCAATAGTCCATATTCTTTTTATCGCAGTCAGAAAATAGATTGGGAATATCCATAATCACAGGTTTATGGTTAAATTTATTATAAAAAGCACCGAAACCCTGCTCTTTATAATAATCATGGTCAACTATAATGATAGCAACGGATAAATTTTTAATTTTATTAAATTCTATTAAATCAATATCATATTTCTTTTTTAAAAGGTTCTTATTGGCCAGGGGATCATTGACGATATAATTTAATCCATATATTTTTAATTCTTTTATAAATTTTAATGCAAGGCTTGCACGAATATCAGGTGTATTTGCCTTGTAAGTTACCCCAAAAACACCAATTAATGCATCTTTGATTGGGATATTATTGTTGTTCAATAGTTTAAATAATTCCTGAATGACAAATAAAGTCATGTCATCATTAATTTTCCGGGCGGTATAGATGAGTGCCGGATCAATTCCTATCTGTTTCGCCTTAAAAGCAAGGTAGAGAGGATCCAGAGCAATGCAATGGCCTCCCACAAACCCGGGCTTAAAATCAATAAAACTCCATTTGGTCTTCGCTGCTTCTAAAATTTCACGCGTATCTAAATTCATTTTATGCATGATTTTCGAAAATTCATTCATAACGGCAATATTAATATCTCTTTGGGTGTTTTCTAAAACTTTGACAGCTTCTGCTATTTTTATACAAGAAACCGGATACACGCTGTCACAAATTCGGGAGTACACTCCGGAAATTTTATCTAAAGTTTCTTTATCCTGTGCTGCTATTATTTTAGGAATGGTCTTTAAAGTATGTATTTTATCATGTGGATTGATTCGTTCAGGTGAATAACCAACGTGAAAATCCTCCTGGTTTTTTAAAGAACTCAGATTTTCTAGTATAGGGATACATATATCCTCAACAACACCAGGGTATACCGTTGATTCAAAAACGATAACATCACCTTTTTTAATAAATTGACTCAATTGAGTAACCACGTCTTTTAAAGGGGTTAAATCAGGCAATTCATAATATAAAGCGGGTGTGGGTACAGTAATAATAAAAAAAGTGGCTGTTTTGATTTCAGCCATTGAATGAACAAAGGTGATTTTTGATTGTGCTAACTCTTCAGAACTGACTTCCTGATTAGAATCCAAGTCCTTGTTCAATTCATTTATTTTATCTTTTGCGATGTCATAGCCAAAAACGAAGTAATGTTTCGACAAGGCTACAGCCAAGCCTAAGCCAACATAACCTAACCCAATAATCCCTATTTTATCCATGACTTACTCCTTAGCGTTATTATTAGTATAGATGTTCCCGGCCAAATCAAAATCAAACAAAGTGGTTTTATTAATAGCTCCTACTCGAGCGAGACTTATCAGTTAAGAACTAAAGAGGCTTTTACAAGTAAAAAATCTCAAGGGATAAACCAGACAAGCCGAAAGTAGTTTTAATTGACTAAAGCATGTAACGCCTGCCATTAAGCAAATGATCGTTCGTTTATAGTAATTAAAATTTCAGCAAGTTCCCCTTTCTCAAATCAGGAATTCGAGCCAATTAAAACAAATTGACGTATGATTTAAAGATAAATTCTTAATACTACATTTGGATTAGAGTCTAATCTAATAATTAATGGGTTTTTTGGAGTAGCCGATTGGTTGAAGATAATAAAAAGTGTAACACATCAACGCTATCAGAAATTTTCTTGATTTTTTTAAAACTGGGATGTATCAGCTTTGGCGGCCCTATTGCTCATCTTAGTTATTTTCGTGAAGAGTTTGTCAATAGGCTTAAATGGTTAAGCGATCAAGCATATGCTGATTTAGTCGCATTGTGTCAGTTTTTACCTGGACCTGCTAGCAGTCAAGTTGGAATGGCTCTTGGTTTGTCACGAGGGGGGATTCGCGGTGCAATAGCAGCGTGGCTTGGATTTACCCTACCTTCAGCTCTGATAATGATATTATTTGGACTTATCCTTCTTAATGCAGGGATCCATGACAACCTGCCCTGGCTGCATGGATTGAAAGTTGTTGCAGTGGCTGTTGTTGCCCAAGCCCTATGGGGAATGAGTATTACCTTATGCCCAGATAAAACAAGAGCAAGTCTTGCAGTGTTAGCGTGTATTGGAACGAGCTTAATACCCAACGCAGCGGGTCAGATTTTGATGATACTGCTTGGCGGTTTTTTTGGCCTATTCTTTCTTTCATCAGACAAAGCGCTCCCTACCAGTGAATTGACTTTTCAGCTTAATAAACGCTCAGGCATCGGTGTTTTACTTTTATTTTTCATCTTGTTGACGCTATTACCCCTACTGGCTCTTTATACTGGAAGTTATCCGGTACAGCTGTTTGATGCGTTCTATCGTGTTGGTGCTTTGGTTTTTGGTGGTGGTCATATCGTTTTGCCTTTACTACAGGCAAAGGTAGTTCCGACTGGATGGGTGGATAACTCTCTTTTTCTTGCTGGTTATGGAGCAGCGCAAGCACTTCCCGGCCCATTATTTACTTTTGCAGCTTTTCTTGGTGCAGTGTCAACGAATACACCGAATGAATGGCTTGGAGGAGTCATTGCATTATTTGCAATTTTTCTTCCTTCATTTTTATTAATTATAGGGGTATTGCCGTTGTGGGAAAATCTACGACAGCACCCATCGATGCAGCGAGCTATATTGGGAGTTAATGCATCAGTTGTAGGCTTATTATTGGCAGCGTTTTACCAACCGGTTTGGACAAGCGCCATTTTCTCATTAAATGATTATTTACTAGCGATGATGGCATTTTTACTGTTGCAATTTTGGCGTGTTCAAGCATGGATTGTTGTGGTTTTCTGTGCTTTAGTCACTGGGTTGGGATGGCATTAAGAAATTAAGGGTGTAACTACTTAAGTCGATCTTAGGAATAACACCTATAATGAAGATTAAAATTGGCCATCTATTAACTATTGTGTCTTAGATGGGGTGTTAGAAAAAAACCAGCGCCGCCGTAGCCAAAATGCAACGTTCACGAGTAAAATTAGAACGGGTACTTCAACAAGTGGCCCAATCACTGTTGTAAATGCAATGGCAGAATTCAGTCCAAAGGTGGCAATTGCTACTGCTATAGCCAATTCAAAATTATTGCTGGCTGCAGTGAATGAAGCAGCTGTGGTTTTTTCATAGTTCGCGCCAATAAACTTACCCATCGCAAAACTGATAAAAAACATCACAACAAAATATATAGTAAGAGGAATGGCAATCCGAATCACATCTAATGGAAGTTGCAAAACCATCGCGCCTTTTAAAGAAAACATCGCCAAAATCGTGAAAAGCAAAGCGATCAAAGTGATGGGGGAGATTTTGGGTAAAAAATCAGATTCATACCAAGTCAGACCTTTTCGCTTTATCAATACAAAGCGAGTCAGAAATCCAGCAAAAAAGGGAATGCCAAGATAAATAAAGACACTTTC
>JAUXYG010000057.1 GCA_030694525.1 Legionella sp.
AGTTTGTCTTCTCAATTTCTTAATGAACTCGCCCCGAAGGCGTGCTGCGTATTCTACGGATTTCGTTCCCCGTGTCAAATACTTTTTACATTTATTTTGCATTTATTTTAAAGCTTTTGATTTAGCTATTTATCTCTAATCCAATTAGATCTTCTTGAAATCATGTTGAACATTTTTTTTGCTTACGCTATCCTTATTTTCCTTAAATTAAAAGGTATTATTAAATGTCTCGATTTATCACCGGTTCTTTAATCGCTTTAATAAGCGTTAATCTTTATGCTAATCCCTCAATTCATCATCATCCATCTTCACCGCTCGCTCAAGCCTTAAGGGTTGGTATGGATTCGCATGGCTCTCCATTATATTTATGTAAAGCAAGACTATTAAACGGCGTTGTGCTCGGAAAGACATGGGCAGGCTTTGGGCGTTGCGTCGTTGCTTATAATGGAAAAGAATTAAGTGTCACTCAATTTACTATTCCGAATCAGCGTGAGTTTGGTCATTATACGTGGGAGCGGGGCGCGCAAGACGCAGTGGTTATTGGGCAGGCACCAGACGGGAAACCTTTATTTTTGTGCCAGACAAATTTTAACGGAACTATTCAACCGGGAACGAGCTGGCCTGGATATAATCATTGTAACATTTCTGTTTCAGGTCGAGAGGTAATCACGAATAATTACAGACTTCTCTCAAAGCCACGAGATATTATTGTAAGTGTTCAACCTCCACCTGTTCACCGCCACTCTAAGCCTCAATCTAATTTTCACTCTCATAATTAGAACGAGACATTAATTTCGTTCGTATATAAAAAAAGTCATATCATATTTATTCTTATCATCTCTGTGTCGAAACTCCTCGTTTCGACACGTCCATACGGTTTTATCAATATGTGGAAAAAAAACATCCGCGTTAAAAAGATGATGTATCCGAGTAATATAGAGACGGGTAACATATTCGATTGCCTGATGATAAATTTGTGCGCCACCAATAATCATTATTTCTGGGTCTGCCTTAGCTTCATGTATTGCTGTCTCAATGGAATCTACAACTTTAACTTCAGGAAGAGATTTAATAATTCGACTAACCATTATATTTGAACGACCAGGCAAAGGTTTTCCAATAGACTCATATGTATTGCGTCCCATAATGATTGGTTTACCCATAGTATTTTTTTTAAAGTACTGCAGATCTGCTGGTAAATGACATAAAAGCTGATTTCTAAGTCCCATCCCACCCGCTTCGTCTATAGCAGCAATTATACTGATAATGCTCATTAAGCATTCCTCTTTAACACCATTTGTATGGCCATTTCTACTGCCGCAACTAAACTTCCTACATCAGCGATGTTTTTCCCAGCTAAATCCAAAGCGGTACCATGATCCACGGAAGTTCGAATTATTGGTAGTCCTAAAGTTACATTAACAGCACGATTAAATCCTGCATATTTTAATACAGGTAATCCCTGATCATGATACATTGCAACAAAAGCATCGCAGGAATTTAGACTCTCTTGATTAAACATAGTATCCGCAGGAAAAGGGCCTTGTACATTTAATCCTTTATCTTGCAACAGTTCTAATGCAGGAATAATCACCTCAATTTCTTCTCTACCCAAATAACCTGACTCGCCTGCGTGAGGATTTAAGCCTGCCACCTTGATTTTAGGACTTTTAATTCCAAAATCCTGTTTTAGTGATTCAGACAACTGAGTGATAACATCAATAACTAAAGAAGAATTTATTGCATCAGGTACCATGCGCAATGGAAGGTGTGTTGTCACTAAAGCCACTCTAAATTCTGGACATGCTAACATCATCACCACAGATTTAGCCTGAAAAAAATCAGCGAAGAATTCCGTATGACCAGTAAAAGGAATTCCCGCAGCATTAATAATTGCCTTATGAACTGGAGCAGTTATTATTGCGGAAAAAGTACCATCAGCACATGAGGCGGCCGCGGTAGTTAATAACTCTACTACGTAAGGAGCATTCTTTGAATTGAGTTGTCCACATATAACCTTTTCAGGACAGGATACATTAAGTACTGTTAAATGACCTGGCTTGGTAGTAATCGATTCATTATTTATATATTGATGAAATTCAACCACTTTTTTTAATTCATTAGCTCTTTCAGCAAGAACGGCACAATCAGCAAGTATTACTATGGGTAACTCCAAGTCAGCCAGAGCCAGGCAAAGGTCTGGCCCTATTCCTGCTGGTTCACCACTGCTTACTAAAAGCGGTTTCATCATGCCAGAGCCTTCTCGACAACTTTAACATATGCCTCTGTACGTAAATGTTGTTGCCAATTTTGTACCGCTTCAGCAAATTTACGTTGCTGTAAAAACTGTCTTACCTGTTGACGCTTGAATGCTGCAGAATCATCTTTTTGTTTCCGAGCAATCACTTGAATTATATGCCAGCCAAATTGAGATTTAACTGGATGACTGACTTTGTTTATTGGCAATTTATCCATAGTTTTTTCAAACTCTGGCACAAGCTCTCCAGGAGATACCCATCCCAAATCACCGCCTTTGATTGCACTCGATGCATCTAAAGAATACTGTTTAGCCATTAAAGCAAAATCTTTACCTGACTTTAATTGTTGATACAAATTATTAACCTGTTTAATCGCTTCTGAAGGGATCATACTGGCATCTGGTTTTAATAAAATATGACGAACGTGTGTTTGGGTAATTACATGATGTTGTTTATCACCACCAATATTTACCAGTTTTATTAATTGCAAACCATTGCCTGCGCGTAATGGACCAACTACCTGACCTACTTTCATATGAATTGCTTCTTTGGCGAAAATTTCTGGTAATTCAGCAAGATGTCTTTCCCCTAAATCGCCCCCTTCCAATGCCAACTCTCCACTCGACTCTTCAATAGCCAAACGACTGAAGTCATCGCCTTTTTTAATCTTGGCCAGGAGATTCTCAGCTGCAGTATGCGCTTTTTTTAATTGCTCAGTAGTGGGCTCTTCTTCTAAAGGGATTACTATATTTTGTAAATGGTAAGTAAGTTCGGCATTATCAGTTTTAGGTGCAGTTTTTAGATATTGCTCCACTTGTTCATTTGTCACAGTAATATCTTTCCCCACAGCCTTTTGCTGTAGCCGAGAAATTATCATTTCTTTACGAATATTACGTCGATATTCTTGCCAGCTAAATCCTTGTCGGGTAATTTCTTCCCGTAATTGCGATATGGTAACCTGATTCATAGTCGCTATGCGTTCAATCGCTTCATTAAGCTCGGCGCTATCTATGGTTATCCCAGTCTGCTTCGCCACTTGCATTTGTAAATCAACATCTATTAGATGCTGCAATACCTGTTTGCGGAGAACAGCTTCGGTGGGCATTTGCATTTTTTGCGCTAATATCTGTTTTTTAGTTAATTCAACCTGAGCGTCCAGTTCACTAGAAGTAATAACGCCATTATTAACAACCGCCACTACTTTATCCAAAAACTCCTTAGCCTCTGCAAGAGTAACAACTGAAACTAATGTGCAAACTAATGCGATTCTTTTAAACATGCCTTATTCCTCATTTTCGCTTTGCCGGCAATTTAGGCGATTCTTAATCAAAATACAAGCAAATATGGTTAATTTCTATCCTATTTTAACGACTAAATGGATCACTGTAACCGGGTAGATAGGTACTTAATATATTATAAGGATCACTATTTGCCACCGATCCTAAGCCTTTTAATAAAATTTGCAAATAAACATTATTATTGTATCGGGGTTCAAATCCTGCATTCAAACTTTTAAAGGTTCGCCCACCCAACACACGCATAGCCCAACAACAACTATCATATTGCACCCCAAAGAGAGACATCATACTGTAATTTTTACTGATATTATGACTGTATGCCCCAAGCGTGCTCCATTTTTCATTTATTGGCCACCCAAAGGCAACTATAGCCTGGTGGAGAGAATTATTAACACTATTATTATATCGAACCTGAGTGACATCACCATTGACCAAATAGCTGTACCCTCCGGTTATCACTGCGTTAGGAGCAGGCTGGTAATGCACATTTAAATTCCCATTATTGGTCGCCCGTGTTGCTGGATCCCAGATATAATCACCTGAGATTCCTACTACTGGATTAACATGATATACCGCTCTCGTAGCAATTGGTGATGTTCCAAAAGTCGGAGATAAATAACCAAATGTATAAGGATTATCGTAACAATAACCAGATATCCTTTGACATAACTCTACACGTCGGTCGCTAAAATATTTAATTTGACCAATCGAAAAATTAGCTCGCTCAGCACCACTTTCTTCCGATAGCCAACGAGTAGTAATGGCATAAGAAAGCTGGTTTGCATCGCCTATGCGATCAAAACCAGAAAAGCGATTGGTTCTGAATAGTTGATCAATATTAAAAATCATATAGCCTGAATCATAGACAGGAATGGGCGTTTGATTGCGATATGGAACTCTTAAATAAAATAGTCTGGGTTCTAACGTTTGAGTATAAGAGGCACCTCTCCAATTGTAATTGCGCTCAAAATATAACCCACTGTCCAAACTGTAGCGCGGAATGGTTCGATTAAAATGAAATTCGGGATTTTGAACGTGCGGAAATCTTTGGAAATAAAGAGAATCACTATAATTTAATCCGCTATCCACGTATCGATTATATTCCCCGCTGTAAGGCCCCCAGCTGTTTTGCACCTGATAATAATTTTCAACCACCTGAACCGAAGGAGTCATAAATCCCCAAGGCTTAAGGATTGGAACGGTAAGTATAGGATTGAAATGAAACCTCGGTCCCTGTGGCATTTTAGTTGCAGCGTAATCCCAAGGATCTGAGGGCCAATGAAATTGATCGTATTGACCAAGAATACTTAGATTGGCATCAAAGGGTAATTCATAATAATATCCCCGCGCCATAATTTGAGGCAAACGTTCATATACAGGAGATATTGGGGTTTCATTCACTGGATGTAAGGTCTGATAACTCTGTCCCATCCCCATTAGTGTCCAGTGATCGGTAGTGTACGTTAAATCAGCTTGCCTTAATAATTGTCTTTGAGTAACTATTGCAAGATTGGTATTAAAATCTTGCAGATAGTAATCATCTGAAACTTGTTGTAAGTTAACATGCAATTGTAAATCAGGAGCAAGATTTGTGGTATTCAGTACACCCACGGCCCAACGATTTGTTGAATTATTCTGTAATCTTGGAAAAGCCTCTTCATTGTCCCTTAAGAATTGAGCAAACGCCTTATCGTTGGGTAGAAAACTCCCATTAAATAACCCGGTACTATTTAATGTAAGATATCGATACTCTGCTCCCATCATTACCCCTCTTCGGGAGTAACTATGAGGAATAAGGGTTAAATCATAATTGGGTGCCAAATTCAGATAATAAGGCAACCCAAAATCAAAACCACCTACATTAGAGTAGCCAACAATTGGCATTAAAAACCCGGTTTTCCGCTCTTTGTTTGTAGGAAAGCTAAGATATGGAGCATATAAAACTGGCCATTCATTTATCCTGATTTTTGCGTGACGCGCCACACCAGTGGCTTTTGCATTATCGATGCTAATTGATTCTGCTTGTATATCCCACGCTTTATCCTGAGGAGAACAGGTGGTATAGGTTGCTTTTTTTAATAAATAATCCTGATTTGCAAATCTTTTGATTAAACTGGCTCGCCCCCAGGCAGGTAAAATAGCGTTCCTGCGATCAGTATTAAATCGATAAAGTACATCTTCTGTTTCCCCTGATTTATCCTGAGGATTAATTACAGCACGTCGTGCAATCATTAACCTGTCTGGTTCAAGGTACCGTACATTACCTAAAAACTCTATTTTAGTAACTTGATTGGTTTTGGGATCTCGAAATACATAAGCAGTCTGGGCATTAACTATACGTTGGGTTTGTTGAATTTCAACATTTCCAGAAAGTGTAGAACGTTGATCCCGATAAATCGATGCATTATCAGCGGTAACCCGTATTTCATCAGTCTGTGTTAAAGGCGTAACCGTAATGGGCTGGTATGAACCAAGACATACAGGAGAACTTTGATCTGCCTGCCAACCCAGGCAATTGGCAAATTGGGCGCGGATTGCATCAGTCAGATCGACATCGCGCGCAATAACACAAGCTTGTACCGGCTCATTAATAAACTGGGCTGAATGGGCTGCCCGTTGATTTAATAGAACACTGAGACTAACTATACCCAGAGAGATTGCCAAAAAAACCCATCGAATAAACCCATAGGATTTTGAGTATTGTTTTCGAGAGATATGACTTAAGGAATAGAACGAATCTCGCAATAATGCGATAAATGAAAAAAAACTGATTCGTTTATAAAACTTAATGTTCACAACTAAAAAAATGCCTTATTATGCACGCAACAGGGTCATATATCCGTATTAACCGGACACCCGGGTTGATGATTTAATATAGGGTATGCACTTTTTGTATCTTGAAAAATGCAGACCAAAACAATGTCGGGAAGTATAGCATGCATGAACGAGAAAACGCACGGGTCGAGTGGCTAGGTAGTATAATAGCTAACGAAGAATTTATTGTGACACCATTGGCAGGTGATGCCAGTTTTAGAAGCTATTTTCGGATTAAATCACCAAACCAGTCACGGGTATTAATGGATGCTCCTCCCGATAAAGAAAGCCTGACTCAGTTTATTCACGTAAGTCAAACGCTTACTAATGCCGATGTTCTGACTCCAGAACTTCTGGCCATCGATAAAGCCCAGGGGTTTCTACTTCTGAGTGATTTTGGGGACGAATTATTATTAAATAAATTACAATCCCAAAATGCGGACGATTATTACATTAAAGCTATAAATACTCTTTTAAAAATTCAATCCTGTTGTATTAATGATCCGCAATTACCTCCATTTGACGAGCAGTTTATGATGCAAGAAATGGAGCTGTGTTCTGAATGGTTTTTCAGAGCTTATCTTGATCTGAAATTTACGACAGAAGAGCGTTCAATCATTCAAAAAACCATGCAATTGATTGCTTCAGAAGTTGCTCATCAACCCATTGTATTCATACATCGAGATTACCACTCACGTAATTTAATGTTGGTTATGAAAAATGAACACGAAGAACTTGGAGTGATTGATTTTCAGGATGCGATGCGCGGACCTTTGACTTATGACCTGGTTTCTCTGTTAAAAGATTGTTATATATCCTGGCCACGCGATCGCATTATCGAATGGGTAACTTATTTTTACGAGAGTTGTGAGTTAGCCCACAGTTATTCTTTACCAGAATTCATAAAAGCATTTGATCTTGCTGGCCTCCAAAGACATATCAAAGTACTTGGGGTATTTTGTCGTTTAAATTTACGCGATAAAAAATCGGGCTATATGAAAGACTTGCCACGCACTTTAGCTTATGTGCGGGAGTGTGCCGAGATGTATCCGGAATTACATCCGTTCTTTGAGTTACTCCAGAACAGGGTCAATTTAATATGAGAGTGGCAATGATACTCGCAGCAGGAAGAGGAGAGCGTCTGAAGCCTTTGACTGATATGATACCGAAAGCGTTATGTACTGTTCGGGGCAAACCCCTCATTGAACATCATGTAATTAACCTCGTTCGTGCCGGTTATAAAACCATTATCATAAATCATGCCTGGCTTGGGGGTAAAATTCGCCAGCACCTGGGAGATGGTGCTCGCTGGGGTGTTACGATAATGTACTCACCAGAACCACCGGGGGGACTGGAAACAGGTGGCGGTATTTTCAACGCACTGACTCTGCTGGGTCCTAACCCTTTTACTGTTGTTAATGCAGATATCTTTACAGATTTCGATTTTAATAAATTGAGTCTGGAATCAATAACCGATGTGCACTTGATTTTAGTTCCCAAAAACAAAGAATTAAATCATCATGGAGATTTTGGACTAAATCCAGGCAACCTTCTAAGTAACTTTAATCCTGAATATACTTTTGCGGGGATCGCTTGTTATCACCCCAATGTATTCTCTCATTATCAAATAGGGCGTTATTCATTAACCCCCTTATTGCGACAATGTGCAGCACAAAATCGTGCCACCGCCAGTTTACATGAAGGTATTTGGTTTGATATCGGCTCAAAAGAGCGACTTGCTGCCGCAAATCTTGCCTAAATACGGGTTTGAGTCGTTGGTGCGTCAAAATCAGATTTTTGATCTTCAGAAACCGTAGGACTGAGCACTTCCTTGACCGCGTCTCGCTGTTTTTTATCCTGACTTGCAGAAGGATACTGCTGTTGGGCAATTTCTACATTAATACCTTTCTTTTCTAAATAATGTTCAAATCCTTTGGTGTCGTCCATAAGTAAGGAATTAAACTCGGTTGCATTGACTGTCTTCAGATTACCGTGTTCATCCCGCATCGGCTTGCCATTTTCATTAATGGAGTGAAGGATGCTGTCTTTACTGGCTAAATTGTTTTCGGCAAGCCATGCATTAAACAACTGATCCGCTTGAATTACCGCTTTGGCATCCAACGCGCCATTTTCAGACGAATAGCCGCGTAAAAATGCTGAATTGTCATTATTAATAGCAAAATCAAACTTGATATTGGAGCCCTGTAATTCTGTGGCCGCTTCATTAGCGATATTTTGATGCATGTTTTTATAACCATCTTTTTCTGGTAATTCACCAGCCCAGGGTTGACTCATTGTTTTAAATTTAAAATTAACATATCGAGCAAACTCCTCCACAGCTTTAACTATTTCCTGGGATTGCATTAACATTTTGGCATCAGTCAATATTTTTTCAAATCGACATACTAAATAATGAGCGGCCTCTTCTGAAGTTTCTGCAACGTTCATTGCGTCCATAATGGAGTCTTTAGTTGGAAGGACGGGCTTCTTAAGCATTTTTATCTCACTTAATAATTTAATGCGAACAGGTCAGATAGGTTCATTATAGCAAACCAGCCTCATCAATTGGAGGCTGGTAATTTATTCTATGTTAAAAGACTGTAAATTAACGTAGTGGAGATTTTATCGAATTAATTACTGATTCAAACGTTTTATTTTTCATGGAATCAAATGTAAATTCATCGACTAAAATGGCATCCCAACGCGCATTATCAACCGCAATTAAATCATCCATTTCCTGTTGGGTTAATTCCTTATTATCCACTTTTTCTTGTAATTTATCTTTGAATCTGGAGTATTTTAGTCTTTTTAAACCACTAACTTTTTTAGAGAGCTCATCAGTTTGCATAATAAGTTGTAATGTATGCTCCATTCTATCGACCGGCTGCATTGGATCACCACTTAAATAAATATATTTTTTCATTCGATCACGATAACTGTTATTTGTAGTCATTAAGTGTGCTAATTTTTGATCGAGCTCATCTTTAGGATAATACATGGTCTGGCCAAAAGGAAAAGCAAACAAACGCATGATAAAACCTAGAGGACGTGAAGGAAAATTATCGCAAAGCGCCAGAAGAGATTTTTGTGCATGATAATAACAATAGTCAACGGCCCATTTGGCATGAAGCCTCTCATCAGGTTTATCTCCGTTTACTTGAACATTTCGTAGCACTGCCATTGCCATATACAGATAGGACAAACCATCAGCTAACCGTGCTGAAAGTCGCTCTTTGCGTTTCAATTCACCACCAAGGAATATTAGGGACAGATCTGCAAGCCAGGCAAATGCATGACTCAAACGTGCAAGACGTTTGTATTCCCTTTTCATGGAGGTATTAGGGACGGCTATAAAGAGCCCCCCTGTCCAAGCCGAACAAATTGCTTTAGCCATATTCTGCATAAAATAGGCAATGTGATTCCATAAAAGTTTTTTAAATTCTTCTTTGTTTTCACTCGATACCGCATAAAATTCGTCACGAATGTAAGGATGACAGGCCATTGAACCCTGACCAAAAATTAACAGATTTCGGGTCATCACATTAGCACCTTCAACAGTGACAGAGATTGGAATGCTTTGATACATACCCGACAGATAATTTCTCGGGCCATCGACAACGGTGCGTCCTGCGTGCACATCAATTGCCGAATTGACCGCGATACGAGCAAGCTCCGTATTGAAATATTTGATAATCGCTGAAGCAACTGAAGGCTTCTTATGCTCATTTACTGCGGCTACAGTTAATAATCGGGTCGAACTCACAATATAACTAAGACCAGCAATTTCTGCTAATTTTTCTGAGATTCCTTCAAACTGAGCAATTTCCACATTAAATTGGCGACGTATACGGGCAAACGCTCCTGCGGTTAAATACGAAACACTTGCAGACGCTGTACCCAATGCAGGTAAAGAAATGGAGCGCCCAATCGATAAACATTCGACCAACATTTGCCAGCCAGAACCGGCCTTTTTTTGTCCACCAATAATACTGGAAATCGGAACAAAAATATCTTTCCCACGGATTGTACCGTTCATAAAGGGTTGATTTGCAGGCAAATGTCGATTACCTATTTCCAAATTTTTAGTATCCCGGGGGATCAATATACAGGTAATCCCTTCCTGGCCCTCCCCTTGGAGAAGTCCATCAGGATCTTTAAGATTAACAGCCAAACCAACCAGCGTTGCAATCGGAGCTAAGGTAATCCAACGTTTATCCAAAGTAATGTTGAGACCTAAGACTGATTTACCATCCACTGTTTTTTTAACGACAACAGCACTCGATTGAATGGACGTGGCATCACTACCCGCTCCGGGTTCTGTTAATGCGAAACAGGGGATCTCCTGTCCTTTTGCCAAGCGCGGTAAGTAATGCGCTTTTTGTTCCTCTGTACCATAAAAATGGAGCAATTCGCCAGGACCCAGTGAATTGGGAACCATGACCGTAACTGCGGCTACCGCTGAGCGACTGGCAATTTTCATCACCACATCTGAATGCATACGTTGTGAAAATCCCTTACCACCGTATTCTTTAGTAATAACTAATCCGAGAAAACCATTATCCTTAATGTACTGCCAAACATTTTCAGGTAAGTCGTCTTCCTGAGTAATCTGCCACTCGTCTAACATACTGCATAAAGTTTGCGTTTCATTATCAATAAATGATTGTTCCTCAGGTGAAAGCTCAGTAGATATCGATGCAAGCCTATCCCAGTCAGGCTTACCAACAAATATATCCTGCTCAAGCCAGGTATCTCCTGCATTAAGCGCTTCTTCTTCTGTTTTTGATAATTTGGGTATGGATTTTCCGGCAATTTTATAAAAATAATTACCAATCATTGAGCGGACTGGGTCCACCTGGAGCACAATGATAGCGCCAATTATTGAGGCCCATATGATTAATCCGGGTAGCCAATGCATGCCGATAAAAAAAGTGGCTGTAATTAAATAGATAACACTACCTACTTCCCAAATCACTGGATTGAGGGCGCGATACAGAACGATTAAGGTAAACATGAGATAGACTAAAAACAATACGGTTGCCATAAAAATTACCATCCTCGTGATTTTATTTATTGCCGTTCGTTTTAGTAGTATATACTCTTTATACTTAATTTTGCGAGTACCCTTATTCTTAATAATGCAACTTAATTAAAACTCGATTTCAGCATGGATATTAAATATGACGCAAAGGCTGGTTTGGAATTTTCAGTTTTCTACTGAACACTTTATTTCCTCAACCGATTTAACGGATCAGGATGAAGATGAGGTGAAATGGGAATGCCGTTATTTTTGGCCAGAAGATAAAATTATTAATTTACGCATTATCGATAAATCGCTGCTGGATCTGGTCAATTACCAACAAAAGCATCGAGAAGATTCTTATTATCTGCTCTCAGGCTATGATTACAATATCAAAATCAGACGTGGCGAATTAATGTATAAACCACTTTTGCATAAAGCGCGTCATGCTTTTGGCTTTGGTCCAAAAATAAATTTACATCATAAAGTAAAAAATCAGAGTACAGCCCCGTTCCCAGACTTTGAAAAAATAACCAAAAAAATTCAAGACAAACTAAAACCGGTTTTGGTAAGAAAAGAAGCATTTATTTATAAGTTCGCTACAACCCCTCTTATTAAGCTGGAACTGGCTCGACTTGAAGTAGATAATCGCATTTTTTTTAGTGCCTGTCTGGAAGGCAAATCCCTTTATTTAGTTGAAACCCTGAGCAAACACTTGCTGGGTAAAGCCGTTTCCTGCGATTATGTAACTTTCCTGAAAGATATATTAAAATAATGATTACAACCTGGTTGGGGATTATCTACAGTTTCGGCAAAATTGGCCTCATATCCCTAGGCGGGGGTAACTCAATGCTTAAATTATTAGAATATGAAGCAGTTACCTATCGACAATGGATTGGCCAGGAAGAATTTATTGCCATGCTGGGTTCCAGTTTTATATTTCCTGGATTAACTGCAGTAAAATTATCTGCATTAATAGGTTATAAAGCTGCTGGAATTATTGGGCTGGTTCTTGCCGTTCTCTGCCTGAATTTACCCGGATTACTTATGGCTGTCGTTGGATATCATTGGTTAAGTTCTCATAATGGGCCTACAACCCGAAAGATTATGATAGCAGTACAGTACGGAGCTTTGGCTTTACTTGCTGCCGCGACTTTTTCAGTGGCACAAGGGGTCGTATCCATGTATTTTTCAATCCCTATAGTTGTGAGTACTATTTTATTTTTTTTGGCTTTGGCTCTTTTGAATCTATCGCCTTTTTATGGATTCATGGGTTTTATCGCTGTGTGCTTTTTTTTAGTTCGATGACCAGGACGCTACCACGCCCTGATTTTATTAACCGGTAATGGAGTTACCCTTGGATACTACACTGGATAACCCGGAATATTATATTAACAGGGAATTCTCTGCCATTGCATTTAATCAACGGGTGTTGATGCTAGCCAATGACGAACGGGTTCCGCTACTTGAACGCATGCGTTTTCTAAGCATTTGCAGTAGTAATCTGGACGAATTTTTTGAAATTCGAGTGGCCGGACTTAAAGAAAAAATAGCATTATCCTCAGGCAAACTAACAATTGATGGATTGCGTGCTGATGAAGCTTTTAGCCAAATAAGTCAAAAGGCGCATCAACTTATTGATCAATTATACAGTATCTTTAATAAACAATTACTTCCTGCCTTAAGGAAGGAAAACATCCATTTTTTGGATACACATCAGTGGACTGACGACATCCATTTATGGGCAAAACATTATTTTAAACATGAAATCATGCCTATAATCAGTCCTATTGCACTGGATTTAGCACACCCAATGCCAAGACTTATCAACAAAAGTCTTAATTTTATTATTTCTTTAAGTGGAAAAGATGCATTTGAACGAAATATTAAATACGCAGTAGTTCATGCACCCCGATCGATTCCGCGCATGATCCATCTCCCCTCAGAACTGTGCGGTGATGCCCACTATTTTGTTTATTTGTCATCCATTATTAAAACTCATGTGAATAGTCTTTTTCCCGGAATGGAAATAAGTGGCTGCTACTCCTTTCGACTTACACGAAATAGCGATTTATTTTTGCGTGAAGAGGAAATTGATGATCTTGCAAAAGCAGTACAGCGAGAAATATTTTCCAGGCATTATGGTCATGCAGTGCGTCTGGAAATTGAAAATAAATGTCCGGAAAAAATAGTTGATTTCCTCTTGCAAAAATACCATCTCCGCCATGAAGATACTTATTATTGCGATGGTCCGGTTAATCTGCAACGATATATGAGTGCCATCAACAGCATTGACCGGCCGGATCTGAATTACCCTCTATTTTTGGCGCAATACCCTCATTTTCCCAAGTCTGAGCGCAACATATTTAATGTACTCGATGAACAGGACATTTTATTACACCACCCCTACCAAAGTTTTAATTTGGTTATTGATTTCGTAAGACAAGCTGCAGCAGATCCTAATGTTTTAGCTATCAATCAAACCTTGTATCGTACCCATTCACAATCCGTTATGGTTGATGCACTGGTCAATGCAGCCCACTCCGGAAAAGAAGTTACCGCTGTTATTGAGCTGCGCGCACGTTTCGATGAAGAATCCAATCTGAAACTGGCTAATATACTTCATGCTGCCGGCATCCTGGTTTTGTATGGGGTTGTTGGGTACAAAACTCATGCCAAAATGACTTTGGTGGTAAGACGAACTCATGGCAAATTAAAACGTTATGTGCATTTAAGTACAGGTAATTATCACGAGCAAACTGCAAAAAGATATACGGATTTAGGATTGCTGACATGCGAACCGACTATCGCTGCGGATGCGCAAATTATCTTCCAACAGTTAACTGGTCTTGGCCGGGTTGTAAAACTCAAGGCCTTAAGTCATTCCCCCTTTACCTTGCATAAAACCTTATTACACCATATTGAACAGTGTGCTAAGGCGGCGGCTGAGGGTGTGGAAACAGAAATCATGCTAAAGGTAAATGGTTTAACCGATAAAGTCACAATTCAGGCCTTATACCGAGCCTCTCAGGCAGGAGTAAAAATTAATCTTCTGGTAAGAGGCGTCTGCTGTTTAAAGCCCGGTTTAGCTGGCGTATCGGAAAATATAAGAGTTTTATCTTTTATTGGACGTTTCCTGGAGCATCATCGAATTTATTATTTTCGCATTAATGAAGAAGAGCATTATTTTTGCTCAAGCGCTGATCTTATGGAACGTAATTTATACCATCGAATTGAAATCATGTTTCCAATTCTTGATGAAAAATGCCGTAAACGAATTAAAAACGAGATTATTAAAAATTATTTAAAAGATAACAGTAATACCTGGGAAATGCGCAGTGATGGAACCTATAAGCCTAACATTCAGGGGAATAATTGTGCGCAGGAGAAATTAATTACGCTTTACAAAGAGCAGGAAGAAGACACTACCATTTAGATGATTAATGTTTTACTCAGTTTACCGGGTTCTTCACGTGCCAGTTTTGGCAGAAGATAACCCGGTAAAAGTTCTTGTAATCGGTGGTAAATATCCAGGGCATCCTGCACAGAGATATCGAAATGCGCAGCCCCTTGAACCTTATCAAGTACATGGAGATAATAGGGAAGTACTCCATATGCAAACAGGGTCTGACTTAATTGAGCCAAGATTTGGGCATTATCATTTATCCCTTTTAATAAAACAGATTGATTGAGCAAATGGCATCCAGCCGTTTGGAGATCCTGACATGCCTGGAGAACGCTGCTATCTAATTCTTGTGCATGATTACAATGTAATACAATCACTTTTTTAAGTTGTGACGAGGATAATACTTTGACTAAGCCCTCATCGATACGTTCCGGCAGAACGATTGGTACTCGAGTATGAATTCGCAACGTGTGGACGTGAGGAATGTGTTCGAGATGACCTATTAACTCAGCTAAAACAACATCAGCAGCAAGTAATGGATCCCCGCCACTTAAAATTACCTCGGTGATAGTACTATCTGCGGCAATATAGTTACAAATTTCTTTCCAGCCTTCTCGCCCGGGATTATTGGCCTGATAAGGAAAATGTCTGCGAAAACAATAGCGACAATTTACGGCACAAATTCCGGTCAAAGTTAATAAAACGCGACCATGATATTTATGAATTAATCCTTTTAATGGGTTAACTTTTAATTCGACTAGTGGATCCTGCTTGTACCCATTGTGTGTTACAGTTTCTATTTCCTGAGCCAGGACTTGCAATAATAAAGGGTCTGAAGTGTTCCCTTTTTGCATGCGTTTTGCAAACCCAAGAGGAATTCGACTTGGAAATTGCTGTTCCGAATGGTTTATACCAGGCACAGGAGTCAATTCCAAAAAGTGCAGTAACTCGCTTGCTGAAGTAAAACCTTGTGCTAAAATTTTTTGCCAACTCAAAGAGGTTTCTCGCAATAATGAAATAGAATTGATAAACTGTGCGGACTGTAGCGAAAATTAAGCAAAATCTCAACTCTGGAGCACTAATGGCAGTCTATAGCACCAATGAATTTAAAAATGGCTTAAAGGTAATGGTGGATGATGCACCATGTAATATCCTTGATTGTGAATTTGTCAAACCCGGTAAAGGCCAGGCATTTACCCGAATCAAAATTCGCAACCTCAAAACTGGTCGCGTCGTAGAGCGTACCTTTAAATCCGGTGACACTCTGCCTTCAGCAGATGTCGCTGATGTGGAAATGCAGTACCTTTATAATGATGGGGAACAATGGCATTTCATGGTACCTGATAACTTTGAACAATACGCCTTAAACGAAGCGGTTCTAGCGGATGCAGCACAATGGTTAAAAGAGCAGGATATTTGCATTGTAACTCTATGGAATAATGAACCCATTCAAGTGGTTCCACCTACCTTTGTGGTCCTGGAAATTGTTGAAACCGATCCGGGATTAAAGGGAGATACTTCAGGAGGTGGTGGTAAACCGGCAAAATTGGAAACTGGTGCCGTTGTAAGAGTTCCCTTATTTGTCCAAACGGGTGAGTTAATCAAAGTGGATACCCGAAAAGGTGAGTATGTGTCTCGCGCTAAAGAATAAATGCTGAGTTGAAACGTCATGCAATCAATGACGTTTCAATCCCCTGTTTTAATATCCGTTGTAATAACCCCCACCCCAATAGCCACCAGTTCCCCAATTATAACCAGTATAATAGTAATTATTTCCCCAATAAGGTCGATTGTTGTAATACCCTACTGAATAAACATAATCATTACTATATCCTGGATCATACACAACATTATTAACTGCAACTGCATCGATTCCACACCCGGTTAGCATCAACAGAGGGGCACTTAATACAACAGCAACTAATACTTTCTTCATGATGGCATCCTAGCAACATTGTTGTAATCTAATTATACATCATGTTCTTAATTTACTCAAATTTTGATTATTTAACAAGAAGATAAGGTAGGCCAGATATAAAAAAGGACAGGCAACGACATCCTAAGAACTGAGCCGCAACTGAAAGTATAATGATGAGATTTATGAAAAGCTTAAGGTTTCCTGCTTAAAAATTGCAGGCATACACACCACCTTTCAACCCAATCTCCCTAACCATAATTATTCACTGGTTCAGGCAGGAACAGTCATTACCTATACATAATATAATAGACTAGTTCACTCCTTTTTGGTAATAATTTGAACAATCATATAGCTTTATTTTCGTGCAAGATGATTAGCAGAAGCCTGGACGGTAGGCATGATGATCATTTGCTCTACATCTACATGAGGAGGACGGGTGATGCAAAAGAGAATTGCGTCAGCGATATCCACGGCATGCAAAGGCTGAAAATCCCGATAAAATTGATCCGCTTTCAACTTATCCTTCCAACGCACTTCACTAAATTCAGTGGCAACAGCGCCAGGAGCAATCTCTGTTACCCGGACGGGTTTACCTAACATATCCAGCCGCATTGATTTGGACAAAGCGTGCACCGCGTGTTTTGTTGCTGAATAGATATTGCCGTTTGGATAACATTCATGACCAGCAATAGAACCGATGTTGACAATATGCCCTCGCTCTCGTTCCAGAAATCCGGGAAGAACCGCACGGCTAATATACAAAAATCCTTTAATATTAGTGTCAATCATAGTATCCCAATGATCCTCATTACCTTGTGCTATGGGTAAGGTGTCCAAGGCAAGACCGGCATTATTAATCAGGATATCTATAGAACTCCATTCAGCAGGTAACGCGCTGATTTGGTATTTAACTGCTTCTTTATCACGTACATCCAACGTTAGAACATGGGGTTGCTGGTGGTATTTATCTCTTAATTCAGCAGCCAATTTCTGTAAGCGCTCGCCTCGGCGTGCACATAAAATTATTTTGGCTCCTTCTGCTGCAAATAATCGCGCGCAGGCTTCTCCAATGCCGCTTGATGCACCAGTGATGAGCACCACTTTGTTATTTAAAGAATTCATCACATTCACCTTTAACAATAATACTTGGATTTAACTATAGTTTTTAAACGAATTTAAACTTCTCTTTAACACAAAAAACCCCAAAAGTCCTGAGGTGACAGAGCCTAAAACCACTCCAATTTTGACATAAGACATCAAATCCAATTCGCTATGTTGGTAAGCCAAAGAACCGATAAACAAACTCATCGTAAAACCCACCCCGCACAACAATGCGACTCCATAAACGTGTATTAAGTTGATTTTATCCGCTTTTAATAATTGCCTGAATGTTACAAAATAACCCAAAGATAAGAAAATACCTACTTGCTTTCCCACAAACAAGCCTAATGCAACGCCTAATACAATGGGATGCATTAACGATGAGACTTTTAAACCAATGAATGTCACTCCCGCGTTAGCAAAAGCAAAAATGGGCAGAATAAAAAAAGCAATCCATGGATGTAAACCATCCTCAAGTCGTGTAAGCATCGAGCCCTTTCCCTCATCCGGAATAGTCATGGCGATTACGATTCCCGCCAGGGTTGCATGCACCCCTGATTTTAAAACCGCAATCCACAATGCAAAACCAACCACCATAAACACGGATACTTTTCGGCATTTAAAATAATTTAATCCAACGAGCGTAAGCGTCAAACCCAAGGAAAGTGATAATGAAAAAATAGATAATTTTTCGGTATAATAGATCGCAATAATCACTATTGCGGCTATATCATCGAATATGGCTATTGCTGTTAATAAAATTTTTAAAGAAAGAGGAACACGAGATCCGAGTAAAGACACAATTCCCAAGGTAAAGGCAATATCAGTAGCTGTGGGTATTGCCCAGCCTTGGAGATACACGGGATTATGCCCATTAAACCAGGTAAAAATTAACGCGGGGACCAAAAGACCACACAAAGCGGTAATTACCGGTACAATCAAATCCCTTGTTTTACTTAAAACACCACGTTTTATTTCTCTCTTTATTTCCAAGCCAATTAGCATGAAGTAAACAGCCATTAACCCATCGTTAACCCACAATAATAAGGGTTTTTTTATAATTAACGTCCCAACACCAAGTGTTCCGGTAACTTCTAGTAAATGTTCGTAAGCAAAACGCAATGGTGAATTAGCTACTAATATAGCCAGTAACGCTGCTATAAAAAGTAAAATTCCGCCTAATGTTTGTAGACTATTAAACGACTCTGATTTATTCATTTGGCTATTCTCAATCAACCTGAAATTAGTGTACTGGCTCAATGGCAAGATGAAAAGAGTTATTGTGGTTTAATCTCATTCTTCAGGAATTTAAAATCGCGAACTGGTTCCCTAATATTTTCCGTCTACAATTATAATAAATGGTTCACATGCGAGCTTTACGAATAAAGCTCAGCAATCTCATCTAAGGGAGCGCTCGTTATGGATAACAAAATCGATTTACTAACTCCGCAAAATTCAGTGCTACTGTTAATTGATTATCAGCCCGAGATGATGTTTGGTGTTGCTAATATTGATCGACAAAATTTAAAGAATAACTTAGTTGCATTAGCCAAGTCAGCGAAACTATTTTCCGTGCCCACTTTAATTACCTCGGTCGAAACAGAAAGTTTTAGCGGGTATGTCTGTCCTGAATTGCTCGATGTATTCCCGAATAATGATGTTATTGAACGAACCAGCATGAATTCCTGGGATTCTGCAGAGGTTAGAAGTAGCATCATGAATACGAAAAGAACCAAATTATTACTTGCCGGTTTATGGACCGAAGTATGTATCAATATGTGCGCTTTTTCAGCCATGCAAGATGGTTTCGAACTTTGGTCATAGAGGATGCTTGCGGTGGAACCAGTGACGTAGCTCATCGGGCGTCAATGGATCGGATGATTCAGGCAGGTGTCATTCCGCTCACCTGGCAACAAGTCCTATTAGAATGGCAAAGAGACTGGGCACGAAAAAACACTTATGACGGAGCGATGGACATTGTAAAAGAGCATAGTAGAGCCTACGGCATGGGCGTAGATTATGCTTACACCATGGTTCATAAACAAAAGCCACGTACTAAATGGCAAGGGAGGGTGGTTAAATAAATTTGAACTAAAAACACTAAACTTATAATTCTTACCAATTTTATTTAATAGTTTAATTACAATTTGCTAATTTATAATACAATCGCTATGATCAATCTATGAACAAATAGGATTCATAATGGCAAAGTGTATTTTAATTGTGGTCAGTGATGGATTTGGAGGATATGGAGACTTTTTATTTGCATTAAAATTATCAGCGCAGCTTAATGAATTTTATGCGAAACAGGGACCTAATATCCCTTTAATTTATATTATTACCCAAAAATCAGCCATGGAAAAAATTAAAGACCTTAAGGGAGATACTGAGTTTAATGCCACCATCCTTACCCCGCTCTTATTAAAAAACAAATTTGCTCAAGGAGAACTTGAAGTAGATCATATAATTGAAGGTCCTGTATTTCAGAGTGAACTAATTAATCAAATAGACATAGCCTTATCACCATCACACAGAAAAATCCCATTAACAATGATCCCTGAATACACTTTAAACACTCCTAATTACAGAAGTTACCTCACTAAAAATGCATTATATAGAAAAAAACTACTCAACAATATCAAGTATGTGAATACAATTTATTCTGGTTTTAAAAGTGACTCTCAGGAGAAAGGAATATTACTCAGCAAAGAGCTTATTGCCCCCTTCGATCCCGAAACAATGTATAACCAGTTAGAAGAAAACATCAGATTCGCAATTTTTCAGGGAAAAAGTATTACAGATTATAGGCAATCGACAAATTTATCCTTTCAATACAGTCATGATTCTTTTACAACCACCAGGATTGATTCCAGTATAAAACACTACTTAAATACCCACGTAGAATTTATCAAAAATAATAATAAAAATGAGGATGTATTTGTAATAGGCAAAACATTTAATGAAAAAATAGATGCGTTGGAACAGGTTAAAGAGAAACTCATTAATAATAAGTTCACGCATATCTGCTTATACGATGTGGATGAGGGAATAAATACAGTAATACATGACGCAGGGACTAAAAAATCGTATCGCATGCTTTATAGCAAAGGAATATCGCATCCAACAATGATTGCCTGCACCGCGCTTTCAGGACCTTTAATGGGAGCAACTGGAGATCAATCTTTGGGTGAGGCAATCAGCGCCAATAAAATCATAATTTACGAATGTTTAAGACACAAAAAAGAGTTAATTCTAAACTATCATTATGCCTTGAGTAGGCAGTGTCAAGAGAACCCTTTGGTTAGAGAAACTCTATCTTTATTGCACACTGCCGTGCTCGAAGAAGATTATACCCATTTAGGGGAGTTGATTCGCAATTCAGCGGTCTGCCAGGCATTAACAGACGCCAATAAATCTTTGTACCACTGTTATGATTTTATTACTACTATTGTGGACCAAGGCTTGGGATGGAAACCCTTGTTACTTCAAAAAATTATTAATTACCTGCAAGAGGGTCATTCGACAGATGCATTGGACCTGTTTCTTGATCATTATGAAATGATTAATCTTTTTGATGTATTTGAAGGTAAAACCATCTATCAATATGCCCTTAATAACAATAATAGTGCCTTCCTGGATCATTTCGCTAATAATCCAACCGAATTATTAATGCAGTATTTACTTGCAGGTCAGCAAAGTGAAGTCTGGTCTTTTATGCAGAACAATAACATCTCGCCCCTATCCACCATTATTAATGGTAAGCCGATTTTTAATATTTTTTTAAATTTAAAACTTTATGATTTTGTGGACAATGTTCTTTTAACTAAATGGCCCTATTCTGAAAAATTAAAGTTAATCGCTCAACTCACTGATAAAAATATGGATAGAACTTATCTGTCTCAATTGAGATCAGATCGCCCGGCTTCGGAATATGCAACCACTGAAATCGCCAGTTCTTTAGTAGTAGCCGCGCAATTAGATAATTATAAACCTCAGAAAGGAAGTAAACGAGAATTAATGTTTGAATCGTTTCGTGAATTAATGAAAACTTTTCAAGCTTTATCAACTTATGATGAAAATGCTCTAATTGGATTATTACTGCTTAATAAAAAAAACATTGCTGATGAATACCGTCTATTCTCACCCGATAATGTATTATTCGGCAGCAGATTTTATGGAGTACTGAAAGAGGCTCTCATTGCTCTGGATGTGGATATGAACAGCATCTCTCTCGAGCAAGAAAAAAATTATTATCAATCTCTGGCAAACACAATCAATAAAAACCCTAATTTTTTAGGTAATGAATATATATTGCAGTCGCTTAGTCAACAAGCGCATATTCACTTGAATAAAATATCTCCTTTAGTAACGGATAAGGAAGCGTCCAGGATTCTATCCAAAAAAAAATCAGATGATCCAACCATTTTAATGAGGTCTGAGGGCTTCTACAAAATTAATCCTGAAACCTTAGGGAAAGGAGGTTGGGGTACCGTTTATGCTGGTTATTATTACTCAAAAAAATACAATGGAATCAGTAAAAGTACTCCATTAGCCCTTAAAAAAATGCCCTTGTCTCAAAAGAATTTATTAAATAAAGAATTGTATTACTTCCAAAAAGCTTGTCCAGAATGCTTTTTTGATCAGTTTGAACATAAGAAACAATCCTATTTTGTTATGCCTTTATTTCCGGGGCTACCCCTTGACGCTTATTTAATATCCCACC
>JAUXYG010000062.1 GCA_030694525.1 Legionella sp.
CATAACCCTTCGTAAGGATGAAATTAAAAAAGAGGCCATTATTGATATCAGAGACCATGGCCCGGGTGTTCCTGAAGAGCAACTCGAGAAAATATTTGCCCCTTTTTATCGAGTAGATACCTCCAGAACAAAAAAAACCGGTGGTTATGGCTTGGGTTTAGCAATTGCTGCTCGCGCCGTATCGTTGCATCAGGGAAGCATTATTGCTGAAAACCATCCCACCGGAGGCTTATCAGTGCGAATTAAGTTACCAACCGATCCTATAACTATCTAATAATATTGGATAAATAAAAGCGAGAAAGATATAAAAACTGGATTTTCGAAAGGATATTAGGTAATATGACCAAAAAATAACATAACAAGGGTTAATCCTGGTGATAAAATCCAAAAAATTAAGTAACGCGAGCAGTTATTTTTTTTTCTCAGGATTTATTGTTTCCAAAATTCGTTTTCTACCTTTTGTGGTTGTTACCCCTATCCTCACCCTTGCCAGTCTATTACTTAATTGTATAGGCTATACAATCTGGTTTATAACAAGTCATTTTCAACAAGAACACGAGAGGGATGAAACTAAATGGTATGGGTTTGCACAATTTAAAGATCAGCATTTGCTCGCTGCATCTCTTGGACTTATGGCAACAACTCTAAGTATTATATCTATTGTTCTTCCCCTTACATTCATCCCAGCGGTTTGGCTATTTTTTGCCAGCAATGTGGTATGGTGCACCGGTGAATATCATAAGTGGAAAAACCCTCCCCAAGACGATGAAAACTATTCCTCAACACGCCAGGAAAAATATTTTGCCTATACCAGAGCAATGGCAATGACAGCTTTAATTAATGCAATTAGTTCCACACTAATTATCATGTTCCCTCCTCTTTCAATACCCCTTTTAATAGGAGCGACTCTGCTTTGCTTAGGTCCTGTATTATTAGCCGCTGAAAATTGGATGGAATTTAAATTCGGAAATCATAAGCAATTAACTCAATATCCTCCCTCCCCCAGCTATAATGTGATAGAAAAATCTCTTCAACTTGAAGTTTCTCCAATGAAAAAAATCAAGCCACGAGTCAACAGGGATTCTCAAAAGCCAGTGCAGACTAAATTCGCTCTCTGTCAAAGTTCACTACAGCAAGCTAATATTCCTTCAAAACCAGCTAATATAAGTGTTATATCCTGTCCTTAATGACGAGGCATCAAAATGAATGCACAAATAAATGAAATGATAAAAAAAGCAAACCAGACTTTAGTATACGCATACGCACCCTACTCACAATTTACCGTAGCAGCTTGCATCTGTACTAATCAAAATAATTTATATTCAGGAGTAAATGTAGAAAACAGCTCTTATGGTTTATCTTCGTGTGCTGAAGCCTCTGCCATTTGCTCTATGGTTTCATCAGGTGAACAATCCATCAAAAGTATTGTAGTTTTGGCTGGGAATAATTTATTATGCTCACCTTGTGGTGCGTGCAGGCAAAAAATTAATGAATTTGCCTTACCGGACACTATGATTTATTTATGCGATAAAGATAGCGTACTTAAAAGTATGACTATGATTGAATTATTGCCTCTGGCCTTTAACTTTAAACCTAAAATTGGATGATTATATGTTGACTTCTGCACCTCATACGAACCTGGCTCACTTAGCAGCAGATTATATTAAGAAAGCACATCCATCATTTAAACCCACAGTAGGTATAGTTCTTGGATCAGGCTTAGGCCAATTTGCTGAAGAGCTTGATCAGCCTATTGCTATAAATTATGAAGAGCTCCCAGGATTTCCCAAAGTAACTGTAGAAGGCCATGGAGGGAAATTAATTCTGGGTTATTGGCATGGTGTGGGAGTTGTGTGCCTGCAAGGAAGAGCTCATACCTATGAAGGTATTGAACATTATGAAACAGTCAAAACTTATGTCAGAACATTAAAATTATTAGGGTGTACCTATTTTATCGCGACAAATGCTTCGGGTTCTATTAGAGAAGATGTGGGCCCAGGGGAGTTAATGTTAATTACTGATCACATTAATCTACAGCCTAGTAATCCGCTTATTGGACCTAATGATGAAGAGTTCGGACCAAGATTTTATCCTTTGGATAATGCCTATGATAAGTCCATGCAGACCAAATTCTTATCTGTAGCCGAAAATAATGCAATTAAATTAAATCAGGGTGTGTATATTTCTGTTTTAGGCCCTCATTATGAAACTGCAGCGGAAATCCGGGCCTTTAAAGTTCTAGGAGCTGATGCGGTTGGAATGTCAACCGTTCCTGAAGTATTAGTCGCTAACCACTGTGGTTTAAAGGTCGCAGTGATAGCCATGATCACCAATTATGCCACAGGTCTTGCACAAACAAGCCATAGTCATGATTCAGTAGTTAAAATGGCATCCGGTGCAGCAGATAAACTGAACCAATTGATGAAAGAATTCATCAGGGATCTTGCGTGACATTCACTACAAACCTAAATCAATATCTGGATTCGATGGTTACTCCCAACCCATCAATAACTCCTGTTCAAATTATTAGCTGTATGGATTTAACTCTGTTAAATGAACATGCAAATAGTAACTCTTTTGACGAAATGAATATACTGGCGCAAAAGCATAAAGTTGCTGCGGTTTGCGTTTTTATCGATAGGTTGTCGCACTTTAGAAACCTTTCTAAAGTTACCGGGATTGCTACTGTAATTAACTTCCCCAGTGGCCTCGATACGGTAGAACGTTGTCTGGATGAAATTGATAGAGCGCTGCATCTGGGCGTTACCGAAATTGATTATGTCCTACCCTATCAACATTACCTCGAGGGTGATATTAATTATTCTTTAAATCATTGCAAAGCAATTGCTAAATCATGTTCAGAGAATCGACTCAAATTAAAATTTATCCTGGAAACGGGTGCGTTTAATAATATTGAAACAGTTTATGAGTTAAGTAGTAAGTTAATTGATATGGGCGCCGATTTTATAAAAACCTCAACTGGAAAAATAGATCAAGGTGCTTCACCATCTTCAGCCTTTGCTATTCTAAGTGCAATTCGGGACTCGAATACCAATTGTGGTATAAAGATTTCAGGTGGAATCAAAACGCCATACCAAGCCCTTCAGTACGCAAGCCTTGCTGAACATTTCTCCGGTAAAGCA
Organism: Legionella sp.; assembly: GCA_030694525.1. GTDB lineage: Bacteria > Pseudomonadota > Gammaproteobacteria > Legionellales > Legionellaceae > Legionella. The sequence continues at coordinate 3,144 of JAUXYG010000062.1, forward strand.
ATTGATAAGAGTTGGTTTCGAATTGGGGCAAGCAGTTTATTACGTGAACTTTTAAAATAATTTAAATAGTTATATAAAATAGAAAAAAGTAAAAATTTTAAAACCAATTAATATAGAGAATTTTAATCATGAATAAAAGAACCGTATTTCAATCACTATTAATAATTATAGCCAGCATCATATTAGTGGCCTGCACGAAAGAATTACCTCCAGGAGAATATGATGCAAACGAAATTGGCAAGATTAAAAAAGTTATTCCAGGAACGATCATATCAAAACGCTCCGTGAATCTGCATCGGACAGCTGAAACTCCTGCCAGTGGAGCAAACAATCAGAGCAATTTTATTGATAACGGCTACAACCAAACTCATGGCGTCGAGTATGTTATTAAATTGAATTCTGGGAGCATCATATCCGTAGTACAGTCTGAGGATTTAAAATTAAAAAACAGACAAAAAATTCTGGTTATTTACGGCAGGAACACTCGAGTGGTTGCTGATAATGGCAGCGATATTTATTAGAGGTTATTTTTAGCACTTTTTTAAAAGTTAAACGATTAAAAGGCACAACAAGCCCTGCTAAAATATCCAATAATCCCTGTATTACGACTTCGTCTAATACAGGCTACTCACAAAAATCAAGGTAGCCCGTATTAGCAAAGCGTAATACGGGTTCTAATTATATGCATCACCACAGAGTAATTCAAAAAGCTAAATTACTGCAAACTTTGACTGTCGTTATGCTGAACTGAATTTGAAGGAGTACTCGGTTGATTTATAGCAGGAATATTTGAATCAGGTGGAGTCTGATCCGAGGGCGTTGGCTGTTGAACAATGCCCGAACAAGAAGCAGCAATTGAATTTATAGCATCGTTATACTGTTTGTCTGTTTGATTGTCTGAATGCTTAATAAGATCCATTAATTTGGGATTTGCACAACTGCAATAAGCAGTAGTTATTTTTTTAGCTTCATCAGATTTATCAGGATAAATCAGATCCCATCTATCATTGCAATATTCATCAATATCAGTAGCTTTGGCTTCAGATAAACCTACTTCCTCTTCCAAAGAATCCATTGCATCATGCAATAAAGTCTGTGACATACATGTTTGAATTGCCTTGCTTATTTCTGCATCACTACTTAAAGGTTGAGTTGCCGCGCAGCTACAGTATTTTTCACCAAAGTTTTTATAATCTATTTTATCTTTTATTTGTTCGCTTTTTTTCATCCAGGAGTCGATGCATACTGATTGAAATGAGTTTCCTGACGAAGGTGCTACATCAGCATAAGATGAAACAGAAAAAAGTATCATTAATAAATAAAAAGTACTAGCCATTGCAGCATTCATAATTTCACTCCATTGAGTTTAAAATAACATTAGTATCTTCAGAATACCTTACAATTATTAAACTTGCCATTTAAGAATAAATTGAAATTCGGAAGTTTAAACTTAGTTCATTTGATACATAAAAAATCGTTATCTCGCCCAAAGAAGGACCTTCTAAGATTATCAAAATTGTATCATTTATCTCGCAATTAATTTCTTTAACAATACTGCGTCTTCAACATGATCTTTATCTTTATAGTAATCTTTTTTAATTTCAATTTTTTCAAATCCAATAGAGGTATAAAGATGTAAGGCAGCTCTGTTACTGGGTCGGGCTTCTAAAATGACAGAATCTACATGAGTAAATTTTGATAAAGAATATATCATGGTTTGTAGTAATTTTCTTCCCAATCCCTTTGATTGCAGGGGTTTGGCAATACAAAAATTTAATATATGGCAATTATTTTCACTCAAACGGGAAATAATATACCCGCCTAAGATAGGTGAATCACCATTATTAAGCTCCAAGACACGACAATCGTAACCTACCAGGACACAATCTCTTAAAATATCACGACTCCACGGAGCTATATGAACATCTGTCTCTATAGCATATACATTGTCTATATCAGAATCCTTCATATGACGAATGTTGAGAATCATCCCTTCCCCTAGTATAACGCCAGCTCATATTTTAAATGTTCCGTTGTGTCCCCGGCATTTATTAAATGACAGGGCACTACATTGGTCAGATTAAACGGTCACTCTTATTATTTTTTCTTTTTTGGCATATAAAGATCGGTGATAGTACCTTCAAAAGCTTCAGCTGCTTGAGCTATCGTTTCAGATAGCGTAGGGTGAGGATGAATGGTCAAGGCGATGTCCTCTACATCACAATCCATCTCAATTGCCAATGCGGTTTCTGCAATCAAATCACCTGCATTAATACCAACAATACCTGCGCCTAAAATTCGATTAGTCTCGGGACAAAATAATAATTTAGTCATCCCTTCTTCACGCCCCATACTTAAGGCACGTCCACTGGCTGCCCAGGGAAAAATTGCTTTTTCATAAGTAACACCTTTTTCTTTAGCTTCCTTCTCCGATAGACCCACCCAAGCAAGTTCTGGATCGGTATATGCGACATTAGCGATACATTTCGGTTCAAAATAATGCTTCTTCCCTGCTATTACTTCTGCAGCAACCTTACCTTCAGGAATTGCTTTATGAGCCAACATCGGCTGACCAACAACATCCCCAATAGCAAAAATATGAGACACATTGGTTCTCATCTGGTTATCTACTTTGATGTAACCTCGTTCATCCACTGTCACTCCTGCTTTTTCAGCATGAATGGCGCCACCATTGGGTTTTCGGCCCACAGAAACCAGAACCTGTTGGAAACATAAGGGTTTATCCGTTGCATGATCCCCTTCCATTGTTACATAAATACCATCTTTTTTTGCATCTATAGCAGTGACCTTGGTTTTTAAAAGGAATTTTATACCTTTCTTTACCATTCGCTTTTGTAAAACATTAACCAGATCAGAGTCTGCACCTGGAATTAATTGATCCATAAATTCAACAACAGTAACATTCACACCCAATGCTGAATAAACGGTTGCCATTTCCAGGCCAATAATACCCCCACCTAATACCAATAAATCGCCACGAAGATCCGCCAGCTCAAGTGCTCCGGTAGAGCTGAAAATACGTTTGTCTTCTGGAATAAACGGCAGACTAATCGATTCTGAACCTACAGCAATAATTGCATTTTCAAACTCAACTTCGATTGGGCCATCTTTAGTATCCACTGTAACCTGATGGGTACCTGAAAAGGTACCAACACCCGTAATAACTTCTACTTTACGTTGTTTGGATAGCGCTTTTAACCCACCAGTCAATTTGGACACCACTTTGTTTTTCCAGCCTACTAATTGGGTATTGTCAATTGTTGGTTTGCCAAAACTTACACCTTGTTCAGCCATTTCATGGGCCTCTTCAACAACTTTAGCAATGTGAAGTAATGCTTTGGACGGGATGCATCCTACGTTTAAACAAACACCACCCAAAGTATCATAACGCTCAACAAGCACCACTTTTTTACCCAAATCTGCTGCTCTAAATGCAGCAGTGTAACCGCCAGGTCCACTACCCAGTACCACTAAATCAGTTTTAATTTTATTAGCCATTGCAAGCCTCTTTTAAAATAATTTATATTATCTGTTTTTTTCTAAAATCTAAGAACCCATTAGAGTAAAACTCTTCTTATATCACTCAAACATTCAGCTAGGTAGCTGGTAAAACGAGCTGCTTCAGCACCATCAATAACACGATGATCATATGATAGTGACATTGGGAGCATTAATTTTGGTTTAAACTCTTTCCCATCATAAACAGGCTTTATTGAAGCGCGAGATAGTCCGAGTATCGCGACTTCAGGACTATTAACGATTGGAGTAAAGGCTGTTCCACCAATACCGCCCAAACTGGATATAGTAAAACAACCTCCAGACATATCTGCAGGCATCAATCCCTTATCCCGTGCTTTTGAACTCAACCTTCCCATTTCAGCAGCAATCTCTACAACACTCAAATGAGGAACATTTTTAATTACAGGTACCACCAAGCCATTAGGTGTTTCAACCGCAATACCAATATTGCAGTACTTTTTAAAGACAAGACTATCCCCTGATGCATCCAAAGATGCATTGAATTGAGGATAGACCTGAAGTGCTTTACTTACGACACGACATACAAAAGCAAGTAGCGTTAATTTATAACCTGATTCTTTTGTTCGGTTAGATTCAGCTTTACGAAAAGCCTCAAGATCGGTTATATCTGCTTCATCAAACTGAGTCACATGGGGAATAGTGATCCATGAGCGGTGAACATTACTACCGGTTAACTTCTTAATTTTATTTAAAGGCTTTAATTCAATTTCCCCAAATTTGCTAAAATCAATTACAGGGCTTGCCGGTATGTTTAAGCTGTTATTACTAGAAGATTTCTGACTAAGTTGGGCTTTTATGTAATCTTGTACGTCTTCGCGCGTAATTCGTGTTTTACGGCCTGTTCCTTTGATTAAATTCAGGTTAACCCCTAATTCTCTCGCCATTCTTCTAACAGCAGGGCCAGCAGACAATAAATCATTATGCTCGATTGATTGTGTTTCCGAAGGCACTGATTTAACTGGGGTCATGAGCTCCTCTTGTTTCTTAGCGTTTTCTAAAGGAGGATTAGTATGCGACTCTGTGCCCGCTTTAATTTCTGCCAAGTCTGAGGTTTCAAGAGTCAATATGGGTGTACCTTGAGCAGCCTTATCCCCAATATGAATCAATACATCCTTTATAATTCCGGCATAAGGAGAAGGGATATCCATAGTGGCCTTGTCCCCCTCAAGAGTGATTAAAGCCTGATCCTTCTCAACACTCATTCCGGGTTTAACCAATACGTCAATAACATCAACCTCAGTAGCTCCACCAATATCAGGAATAGAGATTTTCTGCAAAGAGACCTTTGTATTCTCAGTTACGCGTTGTGTATCTTCGGTAATCTGCGCTGGTGCCTCCTCTTTAATGGTGTTCTCATTTTTATCTAGAGTATTTTCAGCAGCAGGGCTTTCACTTTCTGTTTTTACTAACATAATAGTGTCACCTTCTGCAACTTTATCACCAATAGTAACTGATACCTTACTAATAATACCCGCACATGGAGAAGGTATTTCCATACTGGCTTTATCAGACTCAAGAGTGATCAGAGGACTATCAATTTCAATTCTATCGCCTGCCTTCACCATTATTTCAATTACATCTACCCCGCTGGCTCCACCAATATCAGGGATTTTGACTTCTATTTCTTTTGCCATAATTGTCCTCAGCATTCAGTAAGCTCATGACTAACAGGTATGTAACTAATGAGTTACAGGATCTAATTTATCAGGGTTAATCTGGTAACGATTGATTGCATCTTCTACTAATGTTTTATCAATAGCACCCTCGGCAACCAATGCATTTAACGAAGCAAGAACAATAAATTTCGCGTCAACTTCAAAGAAATGCCGTAACCGCTCACGTGTATCACTTCGACCATAGCCATCAGTCCCCAAAGTGATAAATCGATTAGGCACAAACGGTCTAATTTGATCGGCATATAAACGCATGTAATCAGTAGCAGCAATTACCGGACCTAGTTTGTCTTTAAGTTGCGATGCAACATAGGACTCTTGTTGCTTTTCACCAGGATGCAACGCATTATAACGCTCAGCTGCTAAACCATCTCGCCGTAGCTCATTGAAACTGGTTACGCTCCATATATCAGCTGTTATTGAATAATCTTTTTCCAACCATTCAGCTGCTTTAATCACCTCGCGCAGAATAGTACCACAGCCCATTAATTGCACATGATTGGCTGATTTTTTCTGATGATTTTTTAAAACATACATCCCTTTGATAATACCCTCTTCCACTCCCTCTGGCATATCAGGATGAACATAATTCTCATTCATTACGGTGATGTAATAAAAAACATTTTCCGTTTTTTCATACATTCGGCGTAATCCATCCTGAATGATCACAGCTAATTCATAGGCATAAGTGGGATCATACGAAATACAGTTGGGAATGGTAGATGCCAAAAGATGACTATGCCCATCCTGATGCTGCAAACCTTCACCAGCAAGAGTAGTTCGTCCCGCTGTACCGCCTAATAAAAATCCTCGCGCTTGCATATCTCCTGCAGCCCAGGCTAAATCCCCAATCCGTTGAAATCCAAACATCGAATAATAAATGTAAAAGGGAATCATCGCCAATTTATTCGAACTGTACGAGGTTGCTGCCGCCATCCAGGAACAGAACGCCCCTGCTTCATTAATACCCTCTTCCAGAATTTGCCCATCTTTGGCTTCGCGATAATACATCACTTGCTCATGATCCACAGGCGTGTAGAGTTGTCCCACTGGTGAATAGATGCCAATTTGTCTAAATAATCCTTCCATCCCAAAGGTGCGACATTCGTCAGGTACTATTGGGACAATTCGTGAATTAATTTCTTTATTTTTTAATAAAATAGATAGAATTCGGACAAAGGCCATTGTCGTTGAAATCTCACGCTCGCCTAAACCTTTGGTAACTGCCGCAAACTCTGCCAGATCTGGTATCTTTAATGGAGGAACGTCAGTGGAACGAGCCGGTAAATAGCCACCCAATGCTTCCCGCTGTTTTTTCAAATATTTTATTTCCGGACTATCTTCTGAAGGTCTGTAGAAAGGTATATCACCTATTTCTTCATCACTTATTGGAATACTAAATCTGTCTCTGAAAGCTTTCAATTGATCAATAGTCATCTTTTTCTGTTGGTGAGTAATATTTTGCCCCTCACCCGCAGCTCCCATACCATAGCCTTTAATTGTTTTAGCCAAAATGACGGTAGGACTTCCTTTATGTTCTACTGCCTGAGCATAAGCTGCAAAAACTTTTTGAGGATCGTGTCCGCCTCTGTTTAAACGCCAAATTTCATCATCTGAGTAATTTTCAACTAATTTCTTTAATTCAGGATACTGGTTGAAAAAATGTTGTCTGACATAAGAACCATCATTCGCTTTATAAGCCTGATATTCACCATCGATGCATTCTTCCATCCGTTTTTGCATCCATCCCTCAGTATCTCGGGCAAATAAAGGGTCCCAACGGCCACCCCATATGACTTTAATGACATTCCAACCTGCACCACGAAATACACCTTCAAGCTCCTGAATAATTTTACCATTACCTCGAACAGGCCCATCCAGACGCTGTAAATTACAATTGACCACAAAGATCAAATTATCCAATTTTTCTCGAGCAGCAATACTGAGGGCACCCAAAGATTCAGGTTCATCCATCTCACCGTCACCAAGGAACGCCCAGACTTTACGCCCTTCAGCCTTAATTAAACCTCTATTTTCGAGATACTTTAAAAATCGTGCCTGATAGATAGCCTGCAACGGACCTAAACCCATGGACACAGTTGGGAACTGCCAAAAATCCTGCATTAACCAGGGATGAGGATATGAAGATAATCCATCTACTTCGACCTCTTGGCGGAATTTCTGTAATTTATCTTCACTTAATCGACCTTCCAGGAAAGCACGTGCATAAATACCAGGCGATGAATGTCCCTGAATATAGAGCAAATCACCACCATTTTCTCCATTTGGACCTTTAAAAAAATAATTAAATCCGGTTTCATATAATGTTGAAGAAGAGGCGTAGGAAGCGATATGGCCTCCCAGTTCGGGGGCATATTTACCCGCGCGCAAAACCATGGCAACTGCGTTCCAGCGAATCAACGCATTGATTCTTTTTCCAATACCTTCATCGGGTGGCATTGGTTTTTCTTCGTGCGTTTTTATAGTATTTCTATAGGGTGTATTTATTGAACTGGTCAACTTTACCCCTTCAGTATTTGCTTTATTTAAAAGTTGCTGTAGGAGAAAAGCACCACGTTCAGGGCCATCAGTGGCAAATACAGCTTGCAGAGCATCTAGCCATTCGCGTGTTTCTACAGGATCAAGGTCGTTATTAATTTCATTTGCCATGAAAGAGTTCCCCAACGTTTCAATTATTTTAAGTACAATAAGGCACTGTTTGTAATCCTTTACGAACTACTCCTGTGCAACCCTGCTTACAGGCCATTAAATCTGCTTTACAATTACAAGTAACTTTTCGGCATTGTAGAGGATCACGGTAGGAATTCAACCTGCGCGTCACAAATCCACCCATCAACCTTTTTTCATGCATGTATTTTAAAAAGTTTTCTCTTGATGTGTGGGTAGAAGAAGCAGAGCAATTTTTACAATTATTAGTACAAAGTTGATTACACGTCTCAAAACGCTGGGCACACATCATAGTACATTGAGGCACAGGACACGCAGGTTTTATTTTTGCTTGTGGGTGTATCGTACAGGCAGAAAGTGCTGATAGCAAAATAAAACCAAAAAAACGTAATAAAGAGTTCATTATTTAATTCCCAAAGGTTAAATTAAATACAACTTTACAACCATGCTACTAATGTAAATAAAGCAATTAAAACCAACAAAACAAATGTGGCATGCTCAACTAAAGTTTCAGCGGCAGATAACGGTACCGTTCCTTCCTCATTTCTAACAGCAAGTAATCCGCACTGTGAAAGCAGCTGGTCATTCAATTCAGGAGGGGACATGAATAATTGAATAAATGCAGGGATTGCGCGTTGAAAATTACCTACAACCAAATACATAATTGAAGTAATTCTGGCAGGAAGCCATTCCAGGATATTACTTATTTGAGTAGCCTGAACGCTTATTGTCTCTATATTCTTACATAAAGTAACTAATCTGTAAGTAAGTAATACAATGGGTCCACCTATGATGTACCAGAATATAACTGAAAATAATTGACTGTTTGCCTGGGCAAAATAGTCTGCAACAGAATCATCACTAACCGCAACAGGATAAAATATATTTTGCGGACCAAGACAATATAAAAAAATAACCAGATTGAGGAAAAATCCCATTATACCAAATAAAATAGTGTGAAATATGAAATATACTAACGCTGTAATTACTATTAGCGGTACTATTGTGGCTGCAAGAATAATCCAGGGATTAGTAAAAGCATTACTCTGATCGGTATATTTTTTTATAGATAAAAAATAAATTCCAAACCATGCGAAACGCTGGAAAGAAATAGCGTGAACCATATAACGTTCGCTTAGCAGGCATAATACAATAACCATTAATTTCATTTTATTAATCCTTACGCATTTTTTCAGATAAAGCTATAGGGGTAGGATACTTTAATACCACAAGATAGGACGAGACAATAAACGTTAAAATTGTTGTTGCTTGAATTAAATTTGAAGCTACATCAGAAATCAATTTAGTACTTAAAGCGATACTGGCAACAAGCAAAGAAAATTCACTAGCTTGCCCTAATCGGATACCCACTTCTTTGGCAACCTGTTTTTTTTCCCCAGCTCTATTGAGCAGGTAATAAAAGGCAAGAGGTTTTATTACCAGAATCAGTATCGCTAAAATTACCGCAGGAATAACAACTTGAGCTGCAAAACCAAAATTAAATGTGGCTCCAATAGAAAAGAAAAACATGACCAGAAAAAAATCTCTTAATGGTTTTAAACTCTCAGCGATAAATAGAGAAATTGGACTTGATGCCAAGGCCACCCCAGCCACAAAGGCTCCAATGTCCTCTGAAAGACCCAGTTTTTGCGCCAAAACAGATAATCCCAAACACCAGCCAATAGAAAGGAGAAAGACATATTCCTGAGTTCTATCAAAGCGAGCTAATAATTTGATTAAAATATACCGTTCAAAAGTAAACGCAAACAAACATAATGCCGGTAAGGCGATACCTACCAATAAAAGGTCATCTATAGATAACCCGCCACCCTGATGCGCGCCATTGATCAAAATCAGTATGATAATCGCTATAACGTCCTGCATCAGCAAAACGCTAATCATTACCTCTCCGGTATGTTGGTGATGCAATATGGTTGTTGGTAACAATTTCAAGCCGATGATAGTACTGGAGAACATCATAGCACCGCCAAGCACCCATGATTCAGTAACTGTTAGTCCAAACCATCGCCCAATAAGGTATGCCATTCCCGCAAAAAGCACAGAGCTAACAATAGCAATCCAGGTTACTTTTCGTAACATATGAACCAGATTTTGCGGCTGCAGGTGGAGCCCAAGTAGGAACAAAAGAAAAACAATTCCAATATCACCAATTTGTTGCACTGTTGTTACATCAGAGACTAACTTTAATCCCCAGGGACCCAAAACAGCACCTAGAAGGATGTACGCAACAAGAAGGGATTGTTTTGTATATAAAACTAATGTGGAAAAAAATGCAGCTCCAGCAAATATTAAAAATATCGTATAGAATACAGCGCCGTCATGCATTAGTGGTGTGCCTCACTGAAAATTAATTTGATAATTTAGTATTTGGCATCAATTTTATCTATTTATCTTTCAATAAGCTATAAATTATTGTCTATATGAAGAAAATATAGGTAAATTCTATTCGAATCTATTGTAACTTAAATTCAATTCCTCACCCGCACAGTTTTATAATGTACTTATATGAGGGCAGTTGTAATACCCTCATAACTATATCATCTTCACCTTCAGGTGAATTCTAGATTAACACCGAAAACGAACCCATCACCCCGTTACTTGCCAATTTACCTTTTAAATTATCAGCCATGGATTTTTCGCCAAAAGGCCCTACCCGAACCACATAATGCTGTTGATAATGCTCGATAAAAACAGGGGAAGGAGTAAGTTGTAATAGCCGTTCTTTTAATCGTTTCGCTAAAAGCTCAGATGAAAAAGCTCCTGCCTGCAGGTAATAATGGGCTTGACCCGCTGGTCCCATTAGCGTCTCTATTTCAACTCGTGCCGTGCCCTTAGGAAATACGCCCAATTTTAGAGCAGCCGCGTAAGATAAATCAATAACTCTATCAGCATGAAAAGGCCCTCTATCATTAACTTTAACCACAGCAGTACGGCCATTATCTAGGTTTTTCACTTTTACATAGGTTGGGAGCGGTAATGTTTTATGAGCAGCAGTCATTACATACATGTCATATGGC
>JAUXYG010000066.1 GCA_030694525.1 Legionella sp.
AGTTTCAGGTATGGGGTTATTTAGCTACACAAACCTTATAAATCTGTTTTATCCTGTGGAAAAGAAATCTGGCAATTCACTGGTATGGTATGCTCCGTTTCTTATAGGTTTGGCTAGTGAGGTTTTGGGGATTCTTGAGGCCAGGCTTCTGTTTAATATAACTTTATCAAAAGAGTCTTTGGCGCACCATCTTATTGGGCCTATAATCTTGGTCATAATAGAGGGTATTGGCAAAGTTTTAATAGATAAAAACACTTCTGAGAAAGATTTAAATCCCGACGTACATACGGGTTTGAGTTTTAATTAGTTAAAGTAATTAATTTGAATAGGATAGAGTGATTGCTGAGCAGACTTATGAGGTGCAGAAACACTATTTAAATTATTTTTCTGCATAACTGGCCAGTTTATTTAACTGAAGAGGGTGGTTTTTTATCGCTTTTGGCAGATAAAAGATTATGTTCTTTATCAATTGTTTTTTGTTGCATTTGTTTTTTTATCTCTTTTGCCTCATTACGTAACTCGCCTTCTGCATGGGTTGCAATGACTTCTTTTACCTTGTCCGATCTTTTTTCATGACTTTTCTCTTCATGTTCTAACGGGGTATTGACTGACTGAACATTGATGGTTGTATCTTTAGCAAAATTAACGTTCATGGTGTCTTCTGGAAATAAAATGTTTGCGTCTTCAAATGCCGATTTAATTAAGCGAATGGCTGAGGATTTCACTTTTTCCCAATTGTATTTCTTAGTATCCAGCCAAAAGTAGATACGAATATTTATGATGCCGACTAATAGGCTATCGACTAATACTAATGGTTCAGGCTCCTTTAAGACTGCCGGATGTTTGCTTATGGTTTTCAGTGCAATTTCCTGGGCTACTGATATTCTTTCATGAGAGTCGATTGCAATTATGAAACTTTCTCGACGTTTGGGGCTTTTGGTAAAGTTCAGAATATTACTCTGATAAACAATTGAGTTGGGTATTTGTGCCTGGAATCCATTTGTGGTTATCAGCTGGGTTGCGCGTATGGTTAAACCTTGAACATATCCGGTGATTCCTGCCACCTCAATTAAATCATTGGTGTTAAACGGTTTTTGTATGCTTAGTAAAATGCTTGCCAAGAGATTCTCGGTGATATTTTTAAATGCAATACCCAGTATAATACCAATAACACCGGTACCACCTACTAACGTTAGTGCAATAGTAGTTAAACCTAAGAGTTGCAGAATCAAATAAAGTCCTACTATTAAAAATAAAAAGGCCACTGCACGAGCAGCCACATCAGCCAAAAGGGGATGAATACCGCGGAAGCGTAAGGATTTTTTGGTGATTGTGGCGATAATGTAGGCGAAGAGCCAGGCTATAACCATGATAAAAAAGGCAAAAATCAGGAAAGGTAAAATTCTTAGTATTTGATGCCACTGTTCACGCAAATTAAAGCTGATTTCCTGTTTGATATCCCAAATTGATGGATTAATAATATCCATTTGGTTGACTACTGCCACAACATCCTGTGTTTTACGGGCAAGATTTTCAGCCCACATTTTGTGTTCAGCAGTTGTGGTTTTTCCATGTAAAAATACAACCCCATCAGTCACATTTATTCTGGTCTGAGTATACCAATTCGTTGCCTCAAGTATCGCCTCTAGCCTTTTTTTTATTTCACTATCACGCGCTTGAGGCTTCACATCTATTTTTTGAATCTCTTCATTTGGTTTAGCGATTTCACCCTGTAATAAGCCAGGTAATGGAGTCTCTTTCCCAAAGGATGTTGAAATAGTAAATAGCATTAGTCCGATCAACAGAACCTGTTTAAAAATATGCTTTTGTTTATTCAAAGTTAGTCCTTTAATTTGATGATATCCAAAATTGATACAAAACTGATTCTTAATATTCAGAATAACCTCAATTTTGCCTTTAATCCAGTTTGGTCTGTTAAAGTCTATTTAACTCACTAAATTAATATTAATTCGGTTTATCAACTCATTGAGTTGAGCATGCTCTTTATCAGTAAAACCTTTTAACGCCAAATCATTTAGCTCTTTAGCGCACTCTGAAATGGTTTCTTTGTAACTTAAACCTTTCTCGGTAAGTTTAATGGATAGCGCGCGTCGATCAGTAGCGCTTGGTATACGTATAATTAATCCATCGCGCTCCATTCTATCCAGAGTTCTTACAGCAGTGGGTTGCTCTATTCCAATTTGCTTATGCATTTCCGATTGGGTTAAACCATCTTGTTGGTACAGTTCCATCAAAAAATAGGTGTACGCATGAGTTATGCCGTGTGGTTTCAGTAATTCATTCGCTTTTTTTATCAGCAGGCGATTGGCTTTTTTTAGTAATGTTGAAGTTTTCATTCTGATCCGTATATTTAACATAGCTTGCTATATATTAGCAGGCTATGTTATTATTATCCAGTCATTACAGGAGGATTTATGAAGAAACAACCTATATATCAAATTGATGCTTTTACTTCAGAATTATTTGGGGGTAATCCGGCAGCGGTTTGTCCGTTAACTCATTGGTTATCAGACGAACAAATGCAATTGATTGCCACGGAAAATAATCTCTCCGAAACGGCATTTATTTTACCTGAAGACGATCATTATTTAATTCGTTGGTTCACTCCTAATACAGAAGTTGCCTTATGCGGACATGCCACCTTAGCAAGTGCTTTTGTTATTTTTAATTATTTAGGTCATGATAGAGAAGAAATTGTTTTTAAAAGTAAAAGCGGGGATTTACGGGTAAGGAAATGTAACGCTATATATCAGATGGATTTTCCCGCACTGCCCTATAATAAAATTACACCTTCAGATTCTTTATTAAGTACGTTAAACATTCAACCACTTGAAGTGTATGAAAGCACTTTTGATTTGTTAATTATTCTAGGCAATGAGCAGGACGTACTTAATTTTAAACCCGATTTTTATGGGATTAGTGATCTTAAATATCGTGGAATTATAGTAACTGCTCCTGCAACAGCGGCGGATGTGTACTCACGATGTTTTTATCCAGGCTGTGATGTTCCCGAAGATCCTGTAACAGGCTCGGCGCACTGTGTTATAGCACCATATTGGGTTAATCGTTTAGATAAAAAGAAAATTCATGCTGTTCAGGGATTCAAAAGAAAGGGAGAATTGTTTTGTGAAGTAGATGGAGATCGCGTGTTGCTATCGGGCTCCTGTGAACTTTACTTACAAGGTCATATTTTTTTACCATCACCAGCTTCTGCTTAAGGGAGTAACACAATGAGTCTTCTATTGTTGTCTTTAAATGAAGTAAAACAGAGTATTACTATGAATCAGGCTATTGATGCAATGGAACGGGCATTTATTCAATTAGCAAAGCAACAGGTAACCCTGCCATTACGCACATCTCTTTCAATGGATGAGGAACAGGCATTGATGCTGACGATGCCTGCATATTTAGCACAAGATAAAACTTTAGGTTTAAAAGTGGTATCGCTATTTCCCAATAACCTTGCCAAAAATCTGCCATCAATTACCGGATTTATTACCCTCCTGGATGGCACAACAGGCGAGCCTAAAGCGATGATGGATGCTGCTTATTTAACTGCCTTGCGAACTGGGGCAGTATCGGGATTAGCAACGAAGTATTTTGCACCAGATAATGCAAATCATGTCGCTATTCTTGGATCTGGAGTTCAAGCAATGACCCAGCTTGAGGCAGTACTGGCAGTTCGTAACATAAAGCAGGTCTCTATATGGTCACGAAATAAAACTAATGCGGAGCGTTTTGCTAAAAAAATTGATAATCAAGTTGACGTGAACGTATACCAGGAGGTATCAGAGGCAGTGAGTCATGCGGATATCATTTGCACCGCTACCAGCAGTACGGAACCCCTATTTGAATTAAAAGATGTTCAGCCGCATGCTCATATTAACGCTATTGGTTCTCATTCTCGGGCCATGCAGGAAATTGGCCAGGATGTATTAGGTAACTCGGTTATTATTGTGGATCAATTAGAAGCGGCGTTGGCAGAATCAGGAGAAATAATCAAAGCGATTGAACAAAATACAATTAAAAAAGAAACTCTAATCGAAATGGGACATTGGCTTATATCAAAGGATACTCAGCTCAAGAATAAGCTCACTGTATTTAAATCGGTGGGTCTCGCCATTCAGGATTTATCTGTTGCAGAGGTAGTGTATCAAAATGCAGTTAAGCATAACCTGGGTACTG